>DASVEU010000093.1:0-4987 GCA_036380395.1 Gaiellaceae bacterium | reverse complement strand
GGCGTGTCATCGAGCGCCCTTTCTTGGCCGTGCGCGGCGTGCTGCTCACACGAGATCCGCGCGTTCATCCCAGCGCGGAGCATCCAAGCGAGCGTACGCTCGGCTCGGCCGGCGTTTGGGACTGAAGCGATCCGTTGCGGGTCTGTCACCCCGTGGTTTTGGCTGCGTTGCCCTGAACGAGCTCCTTGAACGCGGCCTCGTCGCGGATCGGGTCGAAGTCGCCGTCCTCGGCAGCTAGCGAACGGAACGGTTCGTGGCGGTCGATCGCGAGTCGGAGGTGCTTGATCGCGTCGTCTGTCCGGCCGGCGAGGCTCTCGCAGCACGCGAGGTTGTAGAGCGGCCCTGCGCACTCAGGATGAGCTTCGATCAACTCGCGCCCCTGATCGGCGGCCTCGGCGTACTGGCCCGACTCGTAGAGATGGTTGAGGGGCATCCAGATGTCGCCGCCCTTGTCCTCGTACGCCTTCCCCGGAGTTCCGCCGATCGCGACGAGCGTCGTCCCCGGCTCCTCTGCGAACGCCGTCCGCTTCACGGCGGGGGGAACGAAGACGAGCGTGCCCACGGGTGCGTCCACCCGCTCGCCGTCGAGCTCGAACGTTGCGCGCCCGCGCTGGACGAGGTAGAGCTCCTCCTGCAAGTCATGCTCCTGTGACTCGTCGTGCTCGTTGATGAGCCGAGCGCCCACCTGATGAGCTGTGAACGCATTGACGCCGAAGGACGTGATGCCGAAGTGGAACCGGACGGGCCGCCAAGGACAGCGGCCGTCACTGATCTCGTCGATCCCGTCAATCTGGGCCACCGCGTAACCGCTCATTCGGCTGTCCTCCTTCGGGTGATGGGATACGCAGGCGACTCAACCTAACGAGCGTCCCCGGCAAGGATCGACCACCTCGCCGCGGCGACACCGTAGACGCGCGCCTGGGCCAGCGTGCGGGAATGTCACCCGAGCTGGACGAGCGTGGAGAATGGGTGCTGATGGCAACTGTGCAGGAGTATCTCGACGCGTACGACCGGCAGCTTCGTACGGACGCCGAAACGCCGAGTGCGGTGGCCGTGACGCGCCTCGGCCCGCTGAGGCTCGTGACCTTCGCAAGCGGTCGGGGTTTCGTCACGTATGGGGATCTCGGAGGCGCGGATGGCGCGGTGATCGCTCGGTGGGTGGAGGGCGCTCTTTCGCACTACCGTGAGGATCCTGTGATAACCCGCGTCAAGTGGAAGACGCGCGCGCACGATCGCGCGCCGGCGCTTCACGACGCGCTCGTACGAAACGGGTTCGTGCCCGAGGAGCCGGAGTCGATCATGATCGGCGAAGCCGCTCTCCTGGCGGTTGAGGTCCCAGTGCCGACGGGGATCCACCTCCGCCGGGTCACGAGCGAGCCGGACGTCCGCGCGCTCAGTGAGATGCAGGAAGACGTCTTCGGAGGCGGGTTCGCCCAGGAGATGGCAGATGCGCTGCTCCGAAGGCTGGGCTTCGGGGATGGGATGGAACTCTGGGTGGCAGAGGCCGACGGAGAGATCGTCAGCTCGGGCCGCCTGGAGCCGGTACCTGGTACAGAGTTCGCCGGGATCTGGGGCGGCGCCACACGACCGGAATGGCGTGGGCGCGGGCTTTACCGAGCGCTCACGGCGGCCCGTGCGCGATCAGCGCTCGTGCTTGGCAAGAGGCTGATCCACAGCGACTCGACCGAAGCCTCGCGTCCGATCCTCGAACGAGCGGGACTCGTCAAGGTCTCGACGACGACGCCCTACCTGTGGGTCGCCGGCGGGTAGGCGGGTCGGGCGACGCGCCTGCTGCCGCGCATGCGCCAGTGTGCGGGAATGACCCTGAGCAGGGCGAGCCTGACGCGCGGCGCCGGAGTAATGTCGAGGCGTCTAGCGAGGAGGTTGGCGTGGCGACAGCAAGGTTCGTCAAGACGGGGATCACACCCGACGAGTACGACCAGATGCGCGAGAAGCTCGGTGTTGGTGACACCCCACCGGCTGGGGGCGTGTTCCACGCGGCCGCGGTCGGCGAAGACGGGAAGATCCGAGTCTTCGAGGTATGGGACTCGCGTCAACAGGCTGAGGCCTGGGGCGAGAAGGTGATGGCGGTGCGCACGGAGGCGGGCTTCGGAGATGGGCCGCCCTCGATCGAATACCTCGACGTCCACAAGGTGGTTCAGCGCTAGTCGGTTCGGGACAAGGGTGGCGCGGGCGGCCCTGGTCGCTCGCGCCGACCTCGTCTGCTCAGCGTTCGGAAATCTCCCGTGAGCCAAGCGGCCGCTGGAGCAGCGCGCTCCGCCGCACTCGCGCTACGACTCGTCGCGTTTGTCGATCACGCAGAAGCGGTTGCCGTCGGGGTCAACGAGGACGACGAAGTCTTCGTCCGGTCGATACTCGCGCTCGAAGCGGGTCGCACCAAGGCCGAGAAGCCGCTCGACCTCCGCGTCCTGATCGGCGGTGTAGAGGTCTAGATGAACTCGGCTGAGGTCGCCAAGTGGCGGCAGACGGTCCTCGGCGACCCGGTCGAGCGAGATGTTTGGACCTGTCCCGCTCGGGTCGGTGAGCACGACCCAGCCGTCTTGCGGCGGCTCGCGCGGGACGTAACCGAGCGCTGCTTGCCAGAAGGCGACCAGCTCGTCGAACCGCACACAGCGAATGAGGATCGAGCCGACCCTGACGTTCGCCCGCTCGCGAGCCTCCAACGATGAACCTGTGGTCACATACCGAACCTACCCACTCGTCACGCGTGTCAGCAGCGCCCCAACGATCTGCTGCTGGCTCGTCAAGTTCACCTCCGCCCACTTCCCGCGCAGACCGTCCGCGTCGCCGAGGTGCTGCGTCAAGGCGGTCGTTCGGTTGAGCGCGGCTGGCCGCCGCGCTCGACGGCTGCTGCGTGCGTCCTCACCGATGTGGGGGCGCGACTGGCGGCTTCCCGGCAGCAATTCGAAGTAGCGTCCCGACGTTGCGCCGGGTGAGCGTGACCGCTCCTCCTGCCGGCGAGACGCCGCTTGCGTGGCGCGGCACGCGGACGCGCAGCGCTCCTGGCAAGGAGACGAAGACGAGCGGGGGCGAGAGGACGACCGCTTCGCCGTCGAGGCCGACCGCAACCGGTTCGCTTGCCCGGATTTCGAACTTGGTCGACGACCACTCGAGCACGCCGCCGAATCGCCGGTGCTGACCGACCGTGCCGAGGGTCACGAGCTTCGCGACCGCGGCGGCGCTCTGGATCCGCGTCGCGAAGATGCCGAGGTGTCCGCTGTCGAGACGCGGGCGCGTGCCGGCCCCCCGGAGCCGCCGGAGCTGGTACGGGTTGTTCGAGACGATCACGAGCGATGCGTTTGCCCAGTCCTTGGCGCTCGGCGCGTCGAACCGCAAGTCGATCTCGGCGGCGTCGGGCCCCAGCATCTCGGGGAGCATCCGCTTCCAGGTTCCCAGCTTCGCGTCGCGGTAGGCGTCCGACTGCACGACGTGTGCATAGACCCCGAGCGAGGCGTTGTTCACGAAGATGCGCTCGTTCAACGACGCAAGATCGATACGGCGCTCGACGCCTTCGCTGAAAGCATCGAGTGCGCCGATGACGTCGTTTCGGTCGAGCCCGAGATCGAGTGCGAAATGATTCCGGGTCCCGGCAGGCACGCAGACGTGGGCAAGGTCGTGCTCCATCGCGACCGTTGCCACCAGCGCCTGCGATCCGTCCCCGCCGGCCATCCCGATGACGTCGGCGCCCCGGTCGACCGCCCCCCTAGCCAGTTCGCAGAGGTCGTCTCCCGGCGCGAGCAGCAACGGCTCGATGCGTCGTCGCTTCGCCTCCTCGACGAGGTTGAATCGCTCGGCCTTCCCCCCGCCGGAACGTGGGTTAATGATCAGCACCCCTCGGCACGCTGGCTGCGCGAGCCGGGTACGCCGGTGGGCGGTGTGGAGGCTGGTGGGGTGATTGCGCACCGCATAGCGCGCCCCAACACCAAAGAGCGCGAGCAGGCCGGCCAAGACGATCAGCATGACTATCTGGTCCAAGGTGTAGGTGGCCAACGCGACGAGGGCGAGGAGGCCAAGAGGCAGGAAGAGCAGTCGGAGAACGCCGCGTCTTGTCAACACGAGCCACGCGGAGAAGGCGACGAAGAAGACGGCGACGAACGAGATGCCCAGCCCGATTGGGTCGTTCGCCGCCATCGAGAGCGCGAGCCAGATCAAAGACACGGCGACGATCAGTGCACCGACTGCGGCCATTTGCGCTCGGCGATGCGGGCTGATGCCTGGTTCGATCACCGTTGTACCGCGCGGGGTTCGACCGGCCGCTGAAAGCGCGCCGGTCCGGGTTGACGATTTGCCCTCTGCAGAGATTCACGCCACCCTTTGAGCAGGTGGTGGACAGGCACCGCTCCGATCAGGGGCTCCTCGGGGATCGGCAGGTGGACGGGCGAGAGGACGAAGGGGCGCGTCTGTGAGCCTCCCAAGCCGCCGTGGAACGAGATCAGCTCTTCGAAGGCGCAGCCTTCGTCGACCTGGGGGTCGTAGAAGCTGTTCGCGTAGAGATCCGGCGCGTTGTGGAAGCCGTCTGCCCGTAGGAGGTGGCGGGCGGCCGTGAGGGAGAACGCCCGGAGAGGGTCGTCGCCTTCGACGCGCTCGTCCTGCAGATACCGCGCCCCGTGTGGCCCGAGTGCCACGGGCCCGTCGGTCGCGGAGTGAGCCAGCACGAAGCCCACGTGTGGGTGACTGCGAAGGGCGGGCACGAGTCGTGGGTGGCGGGTCTCGATCTCCTCGAGCGTGAGGCGGCGCCGCTCCTCCATGAGGTAGATGAGTGCGAGGTTGCCGGAGCCGAGCACGACGACGGCGCCGTCGTCGACGCGCTTCCCAGGACCCTTGTTTCTCCGAGCGCCTCGCTCGCGCGCTTCCTCGAGAGCGAGCCCGACGGTCGTGTCGTTCTCGTCGCCTCCGAACATGGTCTTTACGGGCCGAGACTCGCTCGAGCGGCGAACGAGGTCGTCGAACCCGTACCCGTTGCGCT
>DASVEU010000092.1:0-3239 GCA_036380395.1 Gaiellaceae bacterium | reverse complement strand
CCAGCAGAGCGGCTCTCCCGCTTCGGCGCGACGAGCGAGCGTCTCACGGTCGTCCGGGGAGACGCCCGCACGGGACGACCCGCGAGTACGGTCGCCCGGCGCGCGAGGACAACCGCAACCGCTGACAGGAGCAGGCGCGCGTTGTCCGTCGTGTCGCCCACCTCTGGGTCGTCCTAGGCGGGCGTGTTCGACGGCATGTTGTGGCGCTCAATTTCCGCTGGTGGGGATCGCGTTTCCCAGCTCGGCGTTCGAACCCGACTTTGCCGCGGTCTTCCGGTAGCTCGGCGGTACGTTCGCGAGCTGTAGATGGCGGGTGTAGAGTCGTTGTGGAGGGACTCGCATGCGACGGACAACCGCTGCCGGTCTTGGCTGTACCAGCTGGCTTACGCGCCTGGTCGCGTGCAGCGCCGCATCGGCCGCGCGCGAACCGATTACGGGGGAGCTCGACTGCGGCGCGCTCGTGTACTGCTCGGCCGGAGGGATTGCGTCCGACGGCCCGAACTGGCCGCCGCGGGGTACGCCCTTCCCGGAGCGCTGCAGTAGCGACGGGGACCTGTTCGGAACGCTTTTCCCAGGCATGCAGCGCGGGTCCGCTCCGTGTCATGAGTGCTGCTCCCGCGGCGCTGATCCGCGCCGGCCCGTGGCGCGTAAGGAACCGGTGGTCGAGAGAAGGAGAGGCCGATGGGAACGCTCGCCAGCGTGAGACGGTGGTTCATGGTCGTAGTCGGGGCGCTGCTCCTGTCCCAGGTCGCTTCGGGAGCGTTTGCCGCCGACAAGGACTTCGGCGACGCTCCCGACGGGGCCCCCTACCGCGGGGAAGCTGACATCGTCGCCCGCTTCCCCTCGCTCGAGGCCTCGAACGGAGCGCGCCACGTGGCTGCAGGCCGGCTCAGGCTCGGACGGCGCGTCGACCGCGAGGCCGGTTCGAGGCAGGTGGACCGCGACCGCCACGACGACGGCTTCTTCGCGGACCTCGACCGTTGCCGCGTGAGCGAGCTGGTGTTCCTGGTTGACGCGCGCCGGCTGCCGGCCGCGCTGCGTTCTGCGGGGCATACCGCCTACCTCAACGCCTGGTTCGACTGGAACCGCGACGGCGACTGGGAGGACACTGATCGGTGTGGGGAGGACGTGCCCGAGCACCGGGTAGTGAACGTGCCCTTGGACATGGCGTCGTTCGCGCGCAGGCCCGTTCAGGCGATCAGGGTCAGGGCGCGCGCCGGCAGGCAGGTGCGCGAGATCTGGTACAGGGCGAGCCTCACGTTCGACGAGCTGTTCACCTCACCCTTCGGCACGGGGCTCTTCCAACACGGTGAGACCGAGGACTACGGCCCCCGCCCGGAGCGGGAGGCGGAGGAGAAGAGGAAGAAGTTCACCGCCGGCTGCGACCCGAACCCGAGCTTCATAAGCCACGACCGGCCGCTCGACGTCTCCTTCCGGTACACCGGGGTGCCGCCGAGGCCGAGCGTCAAGCTCGTCTCCAAGCGCCCCGAGGACGTCGCGTTCGCCCTCAAGCCGGGCGGCGCCGGCTTCCGGGTCAGAGGGAAGGAGGACAGGCGGCCCGCCGGCGAGGTGGCCCAGAAGGTGACCTTCAAGTTCAGGTTCACGCGCGGGAACAGGACGATCGGGGTGGCGTGTGAGGTGACGATCTACCACGCGAAGGTGAAGAAGAAGCGCCCCGACGGCATTCCCGTCCCGCCGATTGAGCGGCCCCCCACCCAGCCGGGCATCGGCAGGTTCCGCGAGACGATCGTGCTCTCGACGCCCTGCCCACCGAACGCGACGATCAACCGGGAGTACAAGATCGACATACCGGCCGACGCGAAGAACCCGACCCACCGGTTCCTCCACGAGACCGAGGAACAGGATCTCGTCCGGCCGTTCTGTCCGGGATCCACGGAGACCCCGGAGAAGGTCGAGATCATCCCGTCACCCTCGCCGGGCCAGATCGCCTACCGCATTACGCTCACGATCAAGACGACGGTCGGCTCGCCCGAACGCAGGCACAGGGTCAGGGTGAAATTCGACTAGCCAATTGACCGCAGTTCTTACTGCGGTGTCTCGGCTGATCGAGGCGGCCGCGGCAGCCTTCCGCGCATCGTCGCCGTCCTCGAGACGGTGCTCGAACCGCTTGCGATCGCCCGCGACCGCGCGCTCGCGACCAACGACACCGGCGATGCGCGCGCCACCTTCCTGCACGAGGCCGTCCGCCTCCAGGCCGAGCACAGGGGCCTCGTCGACGCACTCGAGCTTTGACCTGCTCGTCGCCCCGAACTAGTCAGCGCAAGAGGCAGCACCGAGCGCCCTACAGCCCGAACCGCGGAGCGCTGAGCTCCGGGGCGAACGCATGCTCGCTTTCAAGATTTCGGTCCCCTGTCAGCCCTCGGGCTCGGGCCTCGGAACGTCCTCGGTGCGCACGTCGGAGGGCTGCGAGTTTCCGGAGCCCGGCGCGGGCTGCGTCGCGAGCAACAGGTGGCTGGTGGTGACGGCCTCGGCCACGTCGATCAGCTTGCGGCGGGTTCGTCGGGAGTGTGAGCGCAGCAGCTCGAAGGCCTCCCGCTCGTCGAGCCCGTGGCGCTCCATCAGGATCCCCTTGGCACGCTCGGTGAGCGCGCGGCGGCCGAGCGCGCCTTCCAGACGGTGGAACTCGGCGAAGCGGCGCAGGACGATGTCGACTGCGCCCTGGAGTTCCTCCGGGTCGCCGTCGGTCACATACGCGAAGATCCCCCGCTTGGCCGCTTCGTTGACGAACTCGGCGTCTTTGGTCTCGAGGATCGCGATCACGGGGCAGGCGGCCTCCTGGACGATCTGTGAGATCAGGTCGAGCGCGTGCTCGGAGCTCTCCCCCAAGCCGACCAGCGCCACATCGGGCATCGCCTCGGCCGTGGCCGCCGCGACCTCGGAGACCTCGAGGCTGCGCGCGATCACGTGGTGACCCATCGCGGCCACCAACCCGGTGGTCGTCTTGAGGCGTTCCTTTCGCTCGTTGGCGATCAGGACGCGAAGCGGATCGGGCGCTTCGGAAGTCATCAGCGGGGCAATCGCTAGCGACTCGATTCTAGTCCCATCGAGGGCCTCCCCACTGGTACGCTGAGAGACGCCTGGGCCCCAGCATCTCGGTCCTGGCGACCTCGACCTCAGCGTCCGGTCGAAACCGAGTCGGCCCTAGTCCTCGGCCGGCGGGTAGAGCTGAGACGTGGGAGGTCGGATATGGCAGAGCGCGTCAGCTGGCGAGAGCAAGA
>DASVEU010000091.1:0-8043 GCA_036380395.1 Gaiellaceae bacterium | reverse complement strand
CGACCGTGCCCAGATAGATGTCGCCGGTGATCGACCGCCGCTCGGGACGCTCGAGATACACCTCCGCAACCCGATCGTCCTCCAGGACGGCAACCCGTTGCTCGCCGACGTCGACCGACACGAGGAGCTCGCGCTTCGCCTGCGGCAGCGGTGCCCGGCGGGGCGGCTCGCGGCGGCGGCGCTGTTGCGGGCGCTCCCGCTCCCGCCGTTGGCCGGCAGGCTTGCGGTCGGTCTTCGGCGCCCTCGTCGCCGTCTTCGGCTCAGGAGCTTCGGTCTTCGTCTCTGCCGTCGCGGTCTTCTTCGAGCCGCCGCGGCCGCCGCGACTGCCGCGACGACGTCTTGGCCTGGTGCTGCTCGATTGTCCCGCTTCCGCGGCGGGCTCGGCGCTTAGAGGTTCAGGTGCTTCTGGAGCGGCAGCCTCGCCGGGCGCCTGCTCCTCGGACTTTCTGGATCGAAACCAGCGCAAGAAAAATCTCCTTCGTGCGCGCGCGCTGCAGCAACGCCGGCTAGAACGGCGGCGCGGAGCGTGCGCGGCAGGTTGTGGGCGATGGAAAACATCTGCCCACAGGGTACCAACCGGCCTACCCGGAGCCTCCGGGCGGTTTTCCACCCTGGAAACAGGACACTTCGCCGCCGCTTCGGGCTCCGCCCGCGGCGGCCACGACGGCCCGGATCGAAACGCCGTCCGGCCCAGGTCCTAGGGTTTGGGACAAATCAGCGGGGCGCCGAGAAATCATCATGGCTCAAGCGAAGCGCGAGGCGGATTTCTCGGCGTAAAAGGAGTTCGAATGACCGGACAACGCGAGGCGCACGAGCTGCTGTTGATCGAGGAGGCGGACGCCTGGTTCGAGTACCTGGAAGCGACTCGCGGCCAGTCCGTCCTGCGTTACAAGGAGGTCGAGCCTTGGGCCTGGGCCCGCCTCTCCCAGCGCCTGCGCGCCATCAGGACGCGTCGCGCGAAACTGAAGCCGGCCGCCGAAGCCGCCTGAGCTGGTAGCCCGCTACCGGCGCCTGCGGGCACGAACGTGGATCGACAGGAGAATGCCGATCGCGATCAGGTTCGCGATCATCGACGAGCCGCCGACGCTCACGAAGGGCAGCGGGATGCCGGTGATCGGCGCAATCCCCATCGTCATGCCGACGTTCACGAAGATCTGGAAGAGCAGCGCGAACACGAGGCCGCCCGCGACGATCGCCGAGAACGGCTCGCGTGCCAGCGTCACGATGCGTAAGCCGCGCCAGACCACCAGCAGGTAGAGCATCAGGAGCAAGGAGGCGCCGACGAAGCCTCGCTCCTCCGAGAGCGAGGCGAAGACGAAGTCGGTGTGATGCTCCGGCAGGAAGTTCAGCGTGGTCTGCGTCGCATTGTCGACGCCGCGGCCGCGCAACTGACCGGCCCCGATGGCGTTCTTTGACTGCGTGATGTTGTACGTCGTGCCACCGGGATCCTGGGAGGGATTGAGGAAGCTCGTGAGCCGCTGCTGCTGGTAGTCCTTGAGGATCGGGACCCCGGCCGCAGGGAGGGCTCCGAGCACGAGGACCGCGAGCGCCACTGCTCCGGCTGCAATTACGGCGATGTGCGTCCAGGGAGTGCCCGCGACGAAGAGCACCGCTCCGACGGCCGCGCAGTACACGAGAGCTGAGCCGAAGTCCGGCTGGAGGAAGACGAGGAAGATCGGGATCGACGCGAGACCGAGCGCAGTGAGTGTGGTGCGAATCTCGTGCAGGCGCCGCGAGCGCTCTGCGAGGAATCCGGCGAGCGCGAGCACGAACAGGACCTTCCCGAACTCGGAAGGCTGGAAGCGGAAGAAGCCCAGATCGAGCCAGCGCTTGGAACCGCGAATCGGGCCGGCAAGGAGCACGATCGCGATCAGGAACGAGGTGCCGCCGAAGATCACACGCCAGCGCGTCCGGTAGAGATCCGGGTCGATGAGCGTCGCGACGAGCAGACCAAGCACGCCGATCACGACGTAGACCGACTGGCGCGTCAGGTAGTAGCCCTGGTCGCCCGCGATGTCGTGGTGCGTGATCCCGGCGATCGCCCAGAGCCCGTACCCGACGAGCGCCGCGACGCTTCCGATCAGGATCCAGTCGAGGCGCCGGACGAACGAAGCGACCTCGGCCGCCTCGCGGCGGCGGGCGCGGGCTGCTGCACGAGGGTTGGAGACGTAGTCGACCATCAGTCGCTGTGAATGGGGCCGGTGGGGTTCGCCTGCTTGCCGAAGAACGATTCGAAGACCTTCAGCGCGGCCGGCGCGGCAGCGTCGCCGCCGTGGCCGCCGTTCTCGATCAGCGCGCAGACAACGAGGTCGGGTGAATCGGAAGGACCGTAGCCGCACCACCAGGACTGGTTGAAGGTTCTGAAGATGCCGTCACCGGGGTCGATCTGCTTCTCTGCAGTGCCGGTCTTGCCGGAGATCGACACCGGAAAATTGCCGAAGATCGACGCAGACGTGCCGAGGGTGGCGTGTGTCGCCTGGAACAGGCCCTCACGAACGACCGCGAGGGCCTGCGCGTCGACGTTCGTGGGCTCGGGCGCGGGCGGTGGTGACGTGGGCACGGCGCGGCCGGGACTGTTATTCGAGGAGGGCTGTTCGACGTCGAGCAGGAGGTGTGGCGTCACGAGCTTGCCCCCGTTCGCGATCATCGCGTAGAAGCGCGCCATCTGCATCGGCGTGACGAGCAGATCCTTCTGCCCGATCGCGAGCTGAATGGAGTCGCCCGGCTTCCAGAGCCTGTCGATCTGCCAGTGTCCGGGATCGGTCTTCTTCGTGTACGTCTTCTTGCGCCAGTCGGGCGTCGGCAACAGACCGCTGCGCTCAGAGCCCAGGTCGATCCCGGTCTTCTGGCCGAAGCCGAACCGGCTGGCCCAGGCTTGCAGCCGCGGGCCGCGGTCGGACGGCATTCCGTAGAAGCGATAGCCGACCTGGTAGAAGTAGGTGTCGCAGGACCTCGCGAGCGCCGTCGGGAGGGTCATCGCCTCGTTTACGAACGGATCCCAGTTCTTGAAGGTCGTGCCGTTCTTTTCGTAGGACCCGGTGCAGGCGAGGGGCTCGAAGGGTTGAAGGATGTGCTCCTGCATCGCCGCGATCGCGGTGACTGGCTTGAACGTCGACCCCGGCGGATAGGCGGCGTTGATCGCACGGTCGAGCGCCGGGTAGTTGGCCGCTTCCGCCGTGCGCGGCGTGAGGCCGGCGACATCGAGCGCTTTCTGCCGCACGCGACCGGCGTAGAGCGACGGCGGATACGTCGGGGACGACGCGAGCGCGCGAATCGAACCGTCACGCGGGTCGAGCGCGACGATCGCGCCCCCGTTCGAGAACCAGCAGCCGTAACAGTTCGAGTTGTGGGCGCGGTCGATGCCGTAGCGCAATGCGTCCTCGGCAGCCTTCTGCAGCTTCGCGTCGAGGGTCAGGCGGACGGCGTTGCCGGGATGCGCCGGAACCTTCGGCACGACCAGGCTGATCGGTCTGCCGAGCGAGTCGACGCGCAACTGGGAGAGGCCGGCGGTTCCACGCAGATACCTGTCGTAGTACGACTCGATGCCCGTCTGGCCGATCATGTCGCCGCCCCTGTACCCCTGACTGGTCAGCGCTGCGACCTGCTCCTTCGAGATCTCGCTGACGTAGCCGAGCACATGGGCCGCGAGCTCCCGATGCGGGTAGTAGCGGAGATAGGCCGGGACGATCTGGACGCCGTGGAAGTCCTCGGCCCGCTCCTCGAGGTAGAAGACCTGTGCGCGGGTCGCGTTGTCCTTGATCCTGATGGGCGTGAGCGGATCCTGGCGATGGCGTCTGATTGCCGCGCCGATCTGGTTCGCGGGGAGTCCGAGGACTCTCGCGAGCGCACGGATCTCGCGCAACCGCACGCCGCGCCGCTTCGGCAGGTCTGACGACCAGATCTGGACGGCGCGGCCGGGGACGTTCGTCACGAGCACTTGGCCGTTGCGGTCGAGGATCGGCCCCCGCGGAGCCTGTACCCGTATGTCTCGCCGCTGATTGTTCTGCGCTGCGCGCAGAAGCTGCTCGCCGTTCAGGACCTCTAGCGACCAGAGACGGAGAAAGAGCGTCGCGAAGACTGCCAGCGCCAGCATGCCGAGGATCCCGACGCGCAAGGCAAGCTGTGGCGTGAGCCGGTAAGGCTCCGCCACGTGCGGGTCGCGCGGCAGGAAGCGGCGCGAAGGGCTGCGCTTAGCCAAGGAGGCGCACCTCGCGTGTCACCCATTCCTGGGGCCGCAGCAGCCGGCGCGTCAGCGCGTAGACCGGAACGGTCAGGATCAGATTGAGCAGCACCGTCGGGGCGAGCGCAGCGAAGATGTGGCTCGCGGGCGCAGGCTCGCCGAGCAGGTAGCGCAGCACGAGCGCGGAGATCTGGTAGAGGACGGTTATGACCGCGATCGACAGCACCGGGGCATGCGCGCGGTCGCGTCCCGTCGTCTCGCCGTAACGACCCGTCCAGTAGCCGGCGAGCGTCAACAGCAGCGCAGTGAATCCAAGCGTGCCGAACACACCTGTGTCGGCGAGCAGGCCGACCGAGAATCCCGCGACGGCGCCGAAGACCGCGCCGCGCAGGAGCGAGACGCATACGAGCGTGACGAGCAACAGATTCGGATGACCGCCGAGGATGTCGACGTTCGCCATCACCGACAGCTGAACGACCACGACCAGGAACAGCAGCCCTGCCGCTTTCGCTACGTCGGCCGGCATCAGGGCGCCTTCGGAGTTCGCTTGTGTGTGATCAGCGCAGTCACGGCGTCGAGCGCCGAGAAGTCGACGTAGGGGTCGATCTGAATCTGCTTGTAGAGCGCCGTGTCGCTCTGCCCGACGCTCGTGACCACGCCGATCGCGATGCCTCCCGGGAAGAGGGACGGGTATTGCTTCGACCGCGTGCCTGCCGTGACGATGACGTCGCCCTCCTGGACGTTCGACTCCTTACGCACGAAGTCGAGCAACAACGAGTTCTCACCCTGACCGTGCCGGACGAGGCCAATGGCGCCCGTCGTCTGGTCGCGTGCCGGAACGGCGCTGTTCTCGTCGGTCAGCAGCGTCACCTGCGCCGAACTGCCGGTGAGGTCGGTCACGCGACCCACCAGCCCGTAGTTCGTCACGATCGGCGTGTCCTGCTTGATGCCGGAATCGGACCCCGCCGCAATCGCGACCTGCTGTTCGAACTCGGTTGCCCACGAGATGATCCGCGTGTTCACGGGCGAATAGTCGGCCGGAAAGCGCGGGCTGTCGACGAACTTCAGCTGCTTCCGGAATTCTCGGTTCTGTTCCAGCGCCGACTGGCCTAGCAGCTCTTTCTGACGCAACTCGTTCACCTGTTGCTTCAGGCGCGAGTTCTCCCGCTTCACGTGCACGAGGCTTGCGAAGTAGCCGTAGACGTCCCTAAACGGTCGCGCGACTCGTTCGGCGGCCACCTCGAAGGGACGCAGAACGGTCGCGCCGGCGCCCTCCACGCTGTGGACCGGGCCACCCGACCCGGCACGGAACGAGATCGTGATCAGTACGAGCGAAAGCAACACGAGGACTCCGACGATGACCCGGCGCCTGAGCGTCGAGCGGTTGCGGGAGGGAAACGGCTGGGGTCTCGGTCTCGGTACGGACGAGCCCAGGACCGCGGTGACGCGGTTGCGAGGCACGAGAATGTCCTACGTTAGCTGGGAAACCGGCGAGGGTGGGTCGGACCGGGGGTTGTGTGGAAGCTAGTTGGAGTAGCGCCGGTGGTTGTTCCGGCGGGCCTTGGCGCTCCGGTGGATTGCCTCGAATTCCTCCAGACTGCGCCCGGACCCCACTGCCACGCAGGTGAGAGGGCTCTCGGCCAGGTGGACCGGCATCTGGGTCTCATGGCGGAGCCGCTCGTCGAAATTCGTCAGCAGAGCCCCGCCCCCGGCGAGGACGATTCCCCTGTCCATGATGTCGGCGGCCAATTCCGGAGGAGTCTTGTCCAGAGTGGACTTGATCGCCTCGATGATCTGCTGCACCGGCTCGTCCAAGGCCCGCCTGACCTCCTCGGAGCTGAGGACGACCGTCTTCGGCAGCCCCGTGAGCATGTCGCGCCCGCGGACCTCCGCCTGCAGCTCTTCGCGCATGTCGTAAGCGGAACCGATCTCGAGCTTGATCTCCTCGGCGGTCTGCTGGCCGATCAGCAGCTTGTACTCGCGCTTGATGTGATTGATGATCGCCTCGTCCATCTCGTCACCGCCGACGCGCAGCGACTGCGAGACGACGATGCCGCCAAGCGAGATGACTGCCACCTCGGTTGTGCCGCCGCCGACGTCGACAATCATGTTTCCCGTCGGTTCGGCCACGGGAAGACCTGCGCCGATCGCGGCTGCCATCGGCTCCTCGATCAGGTACGCCTGACGAGCGCCTGCGCTCAGCGTCGCCTCCTCGACAGCGCGCTTCTCGACGCCCGTGACGCCGGAGGGAACGCACACGACGACACGGGGATGCGCAAAGCGATGCTGGTGGACCTTCTGGATGAAGTGCCGGAGCATCTGTTCGGTCACGTCGAAGTCGGCGATCACGCCGTCCTTGAGTGGGCGAATGGCTGAAATCGTCCCCGGCGTGCGCCCGAGCATCCGCTTTGCCTCGACCCCGACGGCGTGCACCTCGCCGGTCCGCTGGTCGATGGCGACGACGGAGGGCTCGGAGAGCACGATCCCGCGGCCGCGTACGTATACGAGCGTGTTCGCCGTGCCTAGGTCCACGGCCATATCGCGGCCACCAAAGCCGCCCAGATTGTCGAAGAGGCCCATCGGACGACCGAGTCTAGATCAACCGAAGCCGTATACCCCGGAAAAGCGCTCCGCGAGAAGACGAACGAGCAGGGCCGCAGGCAGTCCGACCACATTCAGGTAGTCGCCCTCGATCGAGCGCACCAGAGCCGCGCCACGACCCTGGATCGCGTACCCGCCGGCGCGGCCCTCCCACTCGCCCGTCGCGACGTAGATGCCGAGCTCGCGCGGGGGCAGCTCGCGGAACGCCACCTGGGTCGCTTCGTGCTCGACGTCCTCCCAACCGGGCGTGAGCAGGCAGAGCCCCGAGACGACGACGTGAGTCTTGCCGCTCAGCTCTTCGAGCATCTCCTCCGCGTCGGCGGCGTTGGCGGGCTTGCCGAAGATTCGGCCATTGAGCACGACGGCAGTGTCGACACCGACAACCGGCCGGTCCTCGGCCACGTCCGCGACCGACCGTGCTTTCCCGCGGGCATGCTCCCGCACAACCTGCATTGGGTCTGCACCTTTCGGTATCGCTTCGTCGTAGTTCGGTGCGACGACGTCGAACGGAACGTGCAGCTGTTCGAGGATCGCCTTTCGTTGTGGAGACGTCGACGCCAGGAGAAGCGGCGGCGAGGGCGGCGCGTCAGCCATCGTGTAGCTCCGCGACCCAGAGCTCTTCGGCCGGCCACTTCCGGGCCCAGTCCGGCGTCACGTATTTGTAATAGGAGTGCGTCTCACTATCCGGCGACGCGAACAGCTCGACGAGACGCTCGATCTCGAACCCGTTCACGCGCATGAGGTCGATCCAGTCGCCGTGACCGAGCTGGAACTCGACCTCGCCTGTGTCCGGCCACTCGATCTTGAGCAACGCGAATTGGGGTCGTACGAGCTGCTCGCCCACACCCTCCAAGGTCATGCAGAGCGCAGAGATGATCGAATTGCAGAGGAAGATCAGGCGCCCGCCAGGCCGCAACAGGCGCGCCGCCTCGGGGATCCAACGGTAAGGATCGGCCCAGAGGGATGCTCCATACTCCGAGAGGACGAGGTCGAACGACGAGTCCGGCAGCGGAACGTCTTCGCCGATCGCCTCGATCAGCGGAAACTCGATGCCGGTCTCGCGCTGCAGTCTTCGCGCCGTTTCGAGCTGGGCAGGTGTCGGGTCGACACCGACGACCCGGGCACCACGACGCGCGAGCCAAGCAGAGAAGTAGGCCGTTCCACAGCCCAGCTCCACGATGTCGAGACTGCTGACCTCGCCGAGAACGTTCAGCTCTGCTTCGGGCGTTTCGAACACGCCCCAGGTGATCTCCTCTTGCGCC
>DASVEU010000090.1:0-6472 GCA_036380395.1 Gaiellaceae bacterium | reverse complement strand
CCCGACCACGTCGCTCGGGACCGTTATCTCTTCTACACCGCTTGCACCCGACCGAGCCGTCGGCTGTACCTCGTGCGCGAGGCCGCAACCGATGAAGGCAGCCCGCGGGAGCCGAGCCCGTTCTGGGACGAGGTGCAAGCTGTCTTCCCGAAGGACGACGTCGCGCGCTGGACGCGGCGCCGCCCGCTGTCCGCGCTCACGTGGCCGTTGGAAGACGCACCCACGGACCGGGAACGTCTGCGGGCGGTCGCCATTCGTGCCGCCGAGGACAGCGTGACGGCCGACGCGATCGCAACGGCAAACGGCTGGGACCGGCGGCTCGCTCGCGCCCTGCGAGCGTTCGACAGGCCGACACGACTGACGCATCCGCAGGTCCTGGCCGAGTTGGCGGCGAAGTCGACATTCGGCGTCACCGAGTTGGAGCGGTTCGCGGACTGCTCCTCGATCTGGTTCCTCGAGCGTCTGATCGATCCGAAGAGCATCGATGCGCGGGTCGACGCACGACTGCGCGGGTCGGTCGCGCACCAGGCGCTGTTCAAGTTCTATTCCGGACTGCCGAAGGAGCTCGGCGCGGATCGGGTCGAAAAGGATCGCGTCGAGGACGCGGTCGCCTTCCTACGGCGCTGCCTCGACCACGCGGTGGAGGGTGTCCGGCTCGAGCTCACCGATCTGCAGGAGCGTGAGCTTCGCTACGGCTTGTGGCGCGATCTCGAGGCGTTCGTCCGCGAAGAGGCCGCCGCAGACATGCCGCTCGTTCCGCGCCGGTTCGAGGTCCTGTTTGGATCGGAGCGTTCCGCGCCCGAGCTCCAGCGCGGGCTCGAGCTCGCCGAGGGGATGACCCTCTCGGGAAAGATCGACCGCATCGACGTCGATCCGTTCAGCGCGCGCGGGATCGTCCAGGACTACAAGGCGGGGAAGTACGCGCACTCCGCGCAGCAGATCGAGTCCGAGAAGCGCCTGCAGATTCCGCTTTACATGCTCGTGCTGCGCGACCTCGTCGGCGTCGAGCCGCTGGGCGGTCTCTATCGCCCGCTCTCCGGCGAGCGCAAGGCGCGCGGGCTGCTGCGCGCAGAGGCGCGTGAGGACGGCATTCCCGGCTTCGCGAAGAACGACTATCTCCCGGAGGAGGAGTTCTGGGGCAAGGTCGAAGGAGCGCGCGAGCTCGCGGTCGGGATCGTCGAACGGATTCGCACCGGCGACGTGCGGCACGATCCAAAGGGCGGCGACTGCCCGACGTGGTGTGAGTTGTGGTCCATGTGCCGGATCCGGCGGGCATGATTACCGCGAAAAATGCTGCGCATTTTCCGCGGCGAGGAGTTAGTCCCTTCGCTTCGCTCGGGAGACGAAGCTGAAAGACATTGCCTTGAATTCGGAACAACAAAGAGCAGTCGACGCGCGCGGGCTCGTGTTCGTCTCTGCCGGCGCGGGCACCGGGAAGACGAAGGTGCTCGTCGAGCGCTTCGCGCGCGCCGTGTGCGACGAGGGTGTCGACGTCGAGTCGATCCTCGTGATCACGTACACCGAGAAGGCGGCGGGGGAGCTGCGCAGCAGGATCCGCGCAGGCCTGGTCGACCGGGGGCGCCCCGATCTCGCGCGCGAGCTCGACGGTGCGTGGATCTCGACGATTCACGGCTTCTGCAACCGCCTGCTCCGGTCTCATCCCTTTGCGGCCGGGGTCGACCCGCGCTTTCGGGTGCTCGACGAGAGCCAGGGACGCGTCTTGCGCGGCGAGGCTTTCTCCGCAGCTCTGACCGCTTTCTGCGCAAACGATGACCCGGCCCGGCTGAGGCTGCTCGCCGTGTACGGAGCAGACGGGCTCCGCCGCATGCTCACCGGCGTCTACGAGACGCTGAGATCGGCCGGTCGTGAGCTCGTCCTCGAGCTCGGCGAGCACCCGAGTCTCGCCGCTCAAGTGGATGAGTTTCGCGAAGCGGCTCGCTGCCTCACGGAAGACGACGGCTCCGGCGACACCCAGCGCGAGACCGCGCGGCAGGCGCTCGCTTATCTCGAGCCCGATACGACGGCGGACAGTCTCTTCGACCTCGGCGATCTGAGGCTGCGTGGAGAGCGGGCCGCAAGCTACGAGGAGGCGCGTCGCCGTCTGGAGCAAACGGCGCTGGACGAGCTCGCGGCGGCCGATCGAGATCTGCTGCAGGAGCTGCTCGCCGGTTTCGCCACCGCCTACCAGGAGGGCAAGGACCGCGAATCCGCGCTCGACTTCGAAGACCTGCAGCTGCGAGCACGTGACCTCTTGCGTGACGACGAAGCGATCCGTGAGAAAGAGCAACTGCGCTTCCGGTCGATCATGGTCGATGAGTTTCAGGACACGAACCGGTTGCAGTGCGAGCTGATCGACCTGCTTTCCGGCGGACCTGGTGACCACGAGCGGTTCTTCGTCGGCGACGAGTTCCAGTCGATCTATGGGTTCCGTCACGCCGACGTACAGGTCTTCCGCGAGCGGCGCGAGCAGGCCGGCGACGGCGTGCTGCCGCTGACGATGAACTACCGCTCGCGCCCGGAGGTGCTCGCCGTCGTCAACCACCTCTTTGGTGCGGACTTCGGCGACGAGTTCCAGCCGCTGGCAGCTTCAGGCGACTTCCCCGATCCGGTCTTCGGCGCTCCGGTCGAGCTGCTCGTGACGGACAAATCGACGTACTCCGGAACCGATGTGCACTGGCGGCGCGGCGAGGCGCGCGCGATCGCCCGTCGGATCCGGGATCTGATCGCCGCCGGCGACGCCGCTCCTGGGGAGATCGTTCTACTGTTCGCGGCGGGAACGGATGCCGAGTGGTACGAGGAGGAGCTGCGCGCGCTCGACGTCACGACCTACCGCAGCACAGGACGCGGGTACTTCGGCCAGCAGCAGGTCGTCGATCTGCTCGCTTACTTGCGCCTGCTGCGGAACAGGTACGACGACGAAGCGCTCGTCAGCGTGCTCGCATCCCCGTTCGTCGGCATCTCGAACGACGGGCTCGTCCTCTTGCGGCGCGCGGCGCCGAAGCGGCCGCTGTTCGTTGCGCTCGAGCGCGAGCTCCCGGAAACCTTTCCAGAACGAGACGCCCAGCTCCTGCGTGCGTTCCGCCAGCGCTACGACCGCCTGACGGCGGCTTTGGCGCGCCTTTCGCTCGAGCGGCTGTGCGAGCGGATCATCTCGGAGCATGACTACGACCTCGCAGTGCTCGCGCGCTGGGACGGCCGGCGTCGCTACGCGAATCTGCGGAAGCTCGCCAGGCTTGCGCGCTCGTACGAAGAGCTGCGCGGCCCCGACGTGGAAGGCTTCGTGCGGTTCGTCCGCGACCAGGAGGCCGTCGGCGCGCGCGAGTTGGAAGCGGTGGCGGAAGAGGAAGGCGGAGACGCCGTCCGGCTGCTGACGATCCATGCAGCGAAGGGCCTCGAGTTCAAGGTCGTCGTCGTGGCGGACGCGGGCCGCGACAAGGCGCCGCCGGCGTCTCACGAGATCCTTGCTCTCTCCGACGGCCGCTTCGGCTTCCGCGTCGCCGACCCGATCACGAGCAAGCCGCGCGGCGCGTATGCGTACGACGCCGTCCAGGAAACGCGCAAGGCGGAGGACCGTGCGGAGCGACTGCGCCTTTACTACGTCGCCATGACGCGCGCGATCGACCGCCTGATCATCTCGGGCTCGATCGATCCCGACCGGACGGCCGACGACACCACGCCGATCGGCTGGGTGCTCGGCCGTCTCGATGCGAAGGAGGAGATCGAGCGCGCTGACGGCGAGCCCGTGGAGCTCGAGCGTGGAGGTGCACGGGTGATCCTGCGCGTCGACCGCTTCACGACAGAGCCGGAAGTCACAGCCGAGGCGCCTGCAGAAGACGGACAGCTCGCGCTGTTCGACGAGGGCGGTGCGGGCGTGTTGCCAGCGCTCGTGCCGGCATTGCAGCCGCTCGTCGAAATTCCCAGGCCGCCGGTTCATCGAGTCAGGCGCCTGTCATTCAGTGCGCTCGCGCTGTTCGACCGTTGCTCGTACCGCTACTACGCCGAACGTGTCGTCGGCATGAGGCCGACCGACGAACGGCGCCCCATGCCGGGCTCGCCCGGGCTGGCCGCGACCGAGATCGGCGACGCCGTCCACCGCCTGCTCGAGCTGGTGAGCCTGGAACATCCGCTCCCGCCCGACGATCTCGTCGCACGCGTGCGCGCCTGGTATCCGCGCGTGAACGATGACGAGCTGGAGCGAATCGGCGGGTTCGTCCGCTCGTACTGCGACTCTGAGCTCGCGCGACGCGTGGCGACGCTTCCAGGCGCGCAACCCGAGCGGCCGTTCGCGTTCGAGCACGACGGTGTCCTGCTGCACGGACGGCTCGACGTGCTCCAGCTCGAGGGTGAGCGCGCAGTGGTCGTCGACTACAAGACGAACTCGCTGGCAGAGGGCACGCCAGAGGAGATCGTCGAGCACGACTACCGGCTGCAACGCCTCGTCTACGCGCTCGCCTGCTTCCGCGCCGGCGCGCAGGAGGTCGAGGTCGTGTACCACTTCCTCGAACGCCCGGACGCAGTCGTCTCGACCGTGTTCCGTGTCGATCGGCTTTCCGAGCTCGAGGGCGAGCTGAGCGAGGCGATTGCGCGGATCAACGCGGGCGAGTTTCGTCCCACGCCGAGCGAGTTCATCTGCGCCGGCTGCCCGGCACTCGACGTGATCTGCGCAGGCCCGCGCCTGCGGTCGGCGAACTACGCCGAGCACGCACTCGCTACCGTCTCCTAGTCTTGGCCAGAAGCTTCGTCCAGGAGGCGCGCCGGCGCGTCGGCCCGAAGCGTGCCCGAATCCGTGAGATCATCGACCGGCTCGCCGCCGCGCACCCTGACGCGACGATCGCGCTCAAGTCGCGCTCACCTCTCGAGCTCCTCGTCGCCGTGATGCTGTCGGCGCAGACGACCGACGTGAACGTCAATCGCGTGACGGAGAGGCTGTTCGTCAAGTACCGCAAGCCGGAGGACTACCTCGCCGTTCCGCCCGAGGAGCTCGAGCGCGACATCTTCGCGACCGGGTTCTACCGCCAGAAAGCCAAGTCGTTGCGCGGCACGATGGCGATGCTGTTGACGGAGTTCGACGGCGAGGTCCCGCACCGCCTCGAGGACCTCGTCCGCCTGCCAGGCGTCGCCCGCAAGACGGCGAACGTCGTCGCCGCCGAGCTCGGAGAACCCCAGGGCATCGTGGTCGACACACATGTGCGCCGGCTCTCGCAACGCCTCGGCCTCACCAAGCAAGAGGATCCGATCAAGATCGAGCGCGACCTGATCAAGCTCGTGCCGCGCCAAGACTGGGGCCGCTTCCCGCACCTGCTGATCTGGCATGGGCGGCGAGTCTGCCTCGCGCGGCTGCCGCGTTGCGAGGAGTGCGTCCTGAACGACATCTGCCCGTCGTCACGTGTCTGAGCTCCAGCATCCGGAGTCACGCAGCTTCGAGCTAGTCGCCGACGTCTACGAGCGAGCCCGGCCGGGTTATCCGCCCGAGGCCGTGGCCTGGATCGCCGATCGGCTCGACCTGCGGCCGGGACGCACCGTGCTCGACCTCGGCGCCGGCACCGGCAAGCTCACCCGCGCGCTTCTGGAGACGGGCGCCCGCGTCATCGCAGTCGAGCCCGGTGACGCAATGCGTGCGGAGCTGGAGCGCGCCGTGCCCGGAGCCGAAGCGCTGCGGGGCTCGGCCGAGGAAATCCCGCTTCCCGACGGAAGTGTGGACGCGATCACGGTCGGACAGGCGTTCCACTGGTTCCGGCACGAGCTGGCGCTTCCCGAGTTCCACCGGGTGCTCCCCGCACGTGGCGGGGTGGCGCTCGTTTGGAACGCTCGCGATCCGGAGGCCCCCCTTCATCAGGAGATCGGGAAGCTGATCGCGTCCTTCGTTCCGCCGGACAACGTGCCTTCAGAGGAGTGGTCTCAGCAGCTCGCGGAGAGCGAGCTCTTCGGCCCGCTCGAAGAGCGGCGCTTCTCGTTCGTTCAGCAGCTGGACGCGGGCCTGCTTGTCGACCGCATCGCCTCGGTCAGCTTCGTCGCCGCGGCCCCACCGGCGGCTCGCCGCGAGCTCGATGCCGAGCTCCGTCGTGTGGCTGAGCGGCTTGGCGGCCGCGTTGACTTCCCTTACTTGACGACCGCGTACGTCAGCTTCGCGGTGTGATTGCTACGAGCAGCCCGCCGTCGTCGTCGTAGGCGGGGAAGAAGTCGGCGGTCACCGCTTTCCGCTGGCCTGCCCGGGTCCGCATCTCCATCCGCTCGCCCTGCCGCCGCACGCCCCACTCGAGCGCGAGGGCAGCGGGGTTCTGGTTCCCCTCGAACCCGTTCAGGCCGAAGCGCTCCACCAGGTCGGCTCCGAGCAGCTCCTGCTCCCGGAAGCCCGAGAGCTCGAAGACCCCCCGGCCACTCGCGATGATCCGTCCCTCCTTGTCGCAGACCACGAACCCGGTGTTGGGCGCCGGGTAGTAGTCGTCCATCAGTTCGAAGAGAAAGCCGAAGC
>DASVEU010000089.1:0-4690 GCA_036380395.1 Gaiellaceae bacterium | reverse complement strand
CCGGCGCGCCGGTCGACGCAACCGCTACTTCGTAATACGAGCCGGAGCGAGCGACCTAGACTTGCGCCATGAACACCGGACAGGAGGTCGTCCTCGCGGTCGTCGCCGTAGCGACGATCCTCCTGGTCCTCGGGCTGTTCGTCTGGGCCGCGATCAAGGATGGACAGGAGGACAAGGCGTTGCAGAAGCGCCTGCGGATTCGCCGCCGGACGAGGCTCGGGCGTTAGCGGTTGACACCGCTGCACCTTCGACCTACAAGGAGCAGGAGCGGGGAGCTCGCAGCGATTGAGGGGGTTGAGGTGTACGAGCCGGGGGACGGAACAAAGCCCGCTGTTCGGGCTGATGACGCGCGGGATTACGTGGAGTTCTGGCCTGCCGGGGTAGCCACCAGCGGTTGGTTCCTCTGCGCCGCCTGTGGCAACGCGGTGATCGTCCGCCGGGTGCTGCCGCGCTGCATGATGTGCGGGGAGCGCCTCTGGGAACGCGCGCGTCCCGCGGGCGTGGCGGCCTCCGGAGCGGTGTGAGCCGCGGTCGACGCCCCTAACTAAGGATCCTCGCAGTCGCATCCGGGTCCCACAGGCGGAAACCGCCGATGAACGCGTTCTGGTTGCTGCCGAGCCGCGCATTCGGTGGCAGTGGATCGAGCTTCTTCGCGTTACCGCCGCCGAGCACGACGTACTCCGGCCCCAGTGCCGCGCTCAGCTTGGCGACGACGTCCGCGACGTCAAGGCGCCAACGCCTCTTGCCTCGCTTGCCGAGGCCGGCGCTGCCGACGTAATCCTCGAACGTCGCTTTCTTGTAGGGAAGGTGCCCGAGCTCCATCGGCTGGACGAAACCGTCCGTGACGAGCGCGGACCCGAGCCCAGTTCCCAGCCCGAGGAAGAGCATTCTGCCGCCCTCGTAGCTGCCGAGCGCCTGCATCGCGGCATCGTTGACGACCTTCGTGGGCTTCCCGAATGCCTCGGCATAGTCGAAGCCGACCCAGCCTGCGCCGAGATTGACGGGCTCTGCGGCGACGCGTCCACCGTGGACCGGGCTGGGAACGCCCACGGAAACGCTGTCCCACGTCCAGTCGGCCGCCAGCTTCTTCGCCGAGTCGACCATCTGCGCGGCGGTCAGATCCGGCCCTGAATCGGCCCGCCGGGGCTCCGGCTCCTCGCTGGCGAGCACCTTGACGTGAGACCCGCCGACGTCGACGACCAGCACCGGGCTCACGATCGACCTGAGCTAGCTCGAGCCGAAGCCCTTCTTTGCTGCGGCGCGTTTGTCCTGCCGCTTCTCCTTCAGGGACTTCTGGGCTACTTTCTTGCCCAGCTTCTTGGGCTTCGAGGCGCCTTTCATCGTGACCTCCAGATCGATCTTGACTCCAGTGTCGTAAAGACTACGTCGACCGGCCGATGGGCGCGACTGCCAGTGCCTCAGGGGCGTAGGTGCACGACAGAGATGCCGTGTTCGGCTTCGAGACGCTCGGTGATCAGCGACCGATGGCAGGCCTCGGGATCACGTTCGACGCACATCAGCGCCGTCGTGCCCTCGGCCGGCAACGCGTGGACGAGCTCGCCGAGATCGACCCGGTCGAGGATCTCACGGAGGTAGCGCTCGCGGTATTCGGGAGCCAGCTCCATGCGGGAGCGCTTCCCGACACCGTGCCGCGCGTCCGCCTCGTACTGCACGTGCCGGAGCTCGGTGGTCGGCGCGAGCTCCTGATGGTGCCGGTAGTCGATCCCGGCGTTGTCGAGAGCGGCCTGGATGCGGAGCGAGTTGGCCCAGGCATACTCCGGGCCGCGAACACCGCGGCGCTGGCGCACGTCGAATACGACCCGCACGTTTGCGGCGCGCAGATGAGCGAGAAAGCTCTCGGGCGTCCAGCCGTAGATCCCGATCGTGGCGATCTTCATCGACCCGGCAGCCCGGCGCGTCGTCAGTCGCCGCGGAAGCGCAGCGCGCCGAGCTCGAGGAGCTCGCGGGTGACGTCGAGCGCTTCCTCGCGAATCGTTGCCACCTCGTCGTCCAGCAGGCCGAGCCGGTCGGCGGTGGTGTCGATGACTTCGCTCAGGCGCATGCGGCTGTCGAGGGAGGCGACCACCTCTTGGACATCGGCGGACGCGTCGACCGCGTGCTTCGTCCCCTCAGTCAGCTCGACGCTGCCGTCGACGTCGACGGCACGCCCACCTGAGGGCTCGAGCTCGCGGTCAAGTCGCAGGGTCGAGGCGACACCGATGCGTGTTTCCAGCAACTCCTTGTCCCCGCCGAGCCCGGCAAGCTTCGCTCGCGATGCGAACGCGCGCAAGATCTGATCGCCTGCATCGTCCAGTTCGTCCTCGTCGAGCTCATCCACCCGGGCAGCGTGTCCGCCGTCGGGGCGCTTGTGCAGGACCACGGCGCCCTCGCTCACCGACTGCACCCCGAGGGAGTCGAAGTACTGCGTCCATTCGTCCAGAGCGTCGCCGAGCGCTTCGCCTGCAAGGTGCGAATTCCATTCGGCGGCGTGCGTGATCGGATCGGAGTTCAACGTGGAGAGAATCCAGCTGTCGCAACCGCTCGCGTCTGCCCACGCGAGCACGCGCTCGTCAGGACTGTTTTCGTCGAACGCGAGCCAGCTCACGAGCATCGCCGCGTAGCCGCCTGCGGTCAGGTGTTCGGCCGCGGCGAGGATAACGCGCTCCGACACCTCGTCCTCGGAGAACTCGCTGTCGCGGTAGACCCAGCGACGTTCCGGCGAGACGACGTAGGGCGCGTTGCACGTGATCAGGTCGAACGTCTCGCCTTCCACGGGCTCGAAGAGGCTGCCCCGGCGGCACTCGACGTTGCGAAGCCCGTTCAGCGCTGCGTTGAGCTCCGTGTACGCGATCGCCCGTGGGTTGACGTCGGTGGCGATCACGTGCCGGGCATGTTGCGCCGCGAGCAGGGCGTGGATGCCGCTCCCCGTGCCGACGTCCAGCGCCCGGTCGACACGAGGACGAGGCGTCAGGGAATCGAGAACGCGAGCCGTCGGCGTGTAGGTCGCGACGTAGTCGGCCGGGTCGTCGCCGTCGCGGGAGAAGCCGTCCGAGGCGAGGAGGACTTTGCCGATCGGCAGGATCCGGGCACGCGATCTGACCCGGTCGCCGACCTCCGCGAGCCCTGTCGCCTCCAGCGCCTCGACGCTCTCTCGGCCGAGTGCGGCCTCGGCGTCCTGCACCGAAACCGGCAGCTGGAGAAAGAGCAGCCGCACCAGCGTCGCGAGCGGTGTGTTTGGCAAGCGACGTTCCTCGGCGGGCGTGTCGGCGCGCTCGCTCGAGTAAGCGTCTTCACCGAGCAGTCGGTGGATTGCGTCCTCCGAATAGCCGGCACGACGCAGAGCCGTGCCGAGACGCTCGGCCGCTGCGGTGTCGGCCACGAGATCTTTGTCCATCACCAAAGCGGAATCATCATGCCCGAATCGAACGGACCGCAAGCGCGTTTCGAGCTTGATTGACTAGCACCGTGACGAGCGGGACCAGACAACCACCCTTGGGAACGTTGCTCGACGATCTCCTGTCACGAGAGCTCGACCGGTTCGAACGTGAGCACCCGCGTTCGCGCGAGCTCGCCGCGCGGGCCGAGCACTCGCTGCTCGCGGGAGTGCCGATGCCGTGGATGATCCGCTGGGCGGGAGGCTTCCCTGTGTTCGCCGCCGAGGCGCACGGGGCGCGTTTTCGCGACGTGGACGGCCTCGAGTATGTGGACTTCTGCCTCGGTGACACGGCCGCGATGACGGGGCATTCCCCGGCACCGACCGTGCGGGCGGTGGCAGAGCAGGCCGCACGCGGCATCACGCTCATGCTCCCGAGTGAGGATTCCCTTTGGGTCGGCGAAGAGCTGGCGCGTCGCTTCGGGCTGCCGAGCTGGCAGTTCGCACTCACCGCGACGGACGCGAATCGGTTCGCGATCAGGCTCGCGCGCGAGCTCACGGGCCGGCCGAAGATCCTCGTCTTCAACTGGTGCTACCACGGCACCGTCGACGAGACGTTCGCTGCGCTCGACGGTGCGTCGGTGGTCGCGCGTGAGGGGAACATCGGGCCGCCGGTCGCGCTCGAGGAGACGACGAGGGTGGTGGAGTGGAACGACGTCGAGGCCCTCGAGCGCGAGCTCGGCTTTGGCGACGTCGCGTGCGTGCTGGCGGAGCCTGCGTTGACGAACATCGGGATCGTCCATCCCGCGCCTGGGTTCCACGAAGCTCTTCGAGCGGCGACCCGCAAGACGGGAACGCTGCTGATCATCGACGAGACGCACACGCTGTGCGCGGGACCGGGCGGCTACACCGCCGCCTATGGGCTCGACCCGGACCTGTTGACGGTAGGGAAGGCGATCGCCGCGGGCATTCCCGCCGCCGCCTACGGGTTCTCGCGCGAGGTGGCGGACCAGCTCGAGGCGCTGCTGCCACGCGACGAGCGCGCCGACGTCGGAGGCATAGGCGGCACGGTTGCCGCGAACGTTCTGTCGTTTGCTGCGATGCGTGCCACCCTCGCCGAAGTTCTCACCAACGAGGCGTTTGCGCGCATGATCGCCCTCGGCGAGCGCTTCGAAGCGGGCGTCGCCGGTGCGATCGAGCGGCACGGCCTCCCGTGGCATGTCACGCGTCTCGGCTGCCGGGTCGAGTATCTCTTCCGTCCCGAGCGACCGCGGAACGGGAGCGAAGCGGCTGCCGGCGGGAACGCCGAGCTCGACC
>DASVEU010000088.1:0-2410 GCA_036380395.1 Gaiellaceae bacterium | reverse complement strand
GAGGCGCGCGAGGGAGTGACGACCGGCATCTCGGCGCCGGATCGTTCGCGCACGATCCAGGTCGCTGTCGATCCCGACGCGAAACCGGAAGATCTCGTGCAGCCCGGGCATGTGTTCCCGTTGCGTGCGTGCGACGGCGGTGTACTCGCCCGCGCAGGCCAGACGGAGGCGGCGGTCGACCTGGCGCGGCTTGCGGGCTTGATTCCCGCGGGCGTCGTCTGCGAGATCATGAACGAGGACGGAACGATGGCTCGCGTCCCGGATCTGATCCCGTATTGCGCACGCCATGGGCTGAAGCTGATCACCACAGCGGACCTGATCGAGTACAGGCGGCGGCACGAGCGGCTCGTCGAGCGCATGACGACGGTCGCGATGCCGACCGTGTACGGCGACTTCACGGCTGTCGCGTTCCGCGAGACGCTGACCGGCAAGCACCACGTCGCGCTCGTGAAGGGCGACGTCGAGGGCGCCGAGAACGTGCTCGTGCGCGTGCACTCCGAGTGTCTGACGGGCGACGTCTTCCATTCGTTGCGCTGCGACTGCGGCGAGCAGCTCGAGCAGGCACTCGAACGGATCGCCGTCGAGGAGCGCGGCGTGCTGCTCTACATGGCACAGGAAGGTCGCGGCATCGGTCTCCTCAACAAGCTGCGCGCCTACGAGCTCCAGGAAAACGGCTACGACACGGTGGAGGCGAACCTCGAGCTCGGGTTTCAGCCGGACATGCGCGACTACGGGATCGGCAACCAGATCCTCGCCGAGCTCGGCCTGACCACGATCCGCATCCTCACGAACAACCCGAAGAAGATCACCGGCATCGAGGGCTTCGGGCTGGAGGTGGTGGAGCAGGTGCCGATCGAGACCACGCCGAACGCGCAGAACGCGCAGTACCTCGCCACGAAACGTGACAAGCTCGGCCACAAGCTTCATCACCAGGACCTGAAGTACGAGCCCCTGGAGGGCGAATGAGCGAGCGCTGGCCGAGTCAACCGACGAAGGTGGACGAACCGGAGAACGACGTGGTCGACGAGGAGAAGCTGCCGGCCGCCGAGGTCGCGGAGGAAGAGCTGCCGCAGTTGCGCGCGCCGGACGAGCAGCATGCGTACGGCGAGCTCGACATCCCGGACGACGTGAACGTCATCGAAGGGGAGCCGGACGGGACGCGACGCGGTGTCGCGATCGTCGCCGCGCGGTTCAACGGCGAGATCACGAACAAGCTGCTCGACGCGGCGCTCGGGGAGCTCGACGAGGCGGGCGTGCGTCGTGACGCGATCACGGTCATGCCGGTTCCCGGCGCCTTCGAGCTACCGCTCGCGGCGATGGCCCTCGCGAAGACGCGCCGGTTCGCGTGCGTGGTGGCGCTTGGCTGCATCGTCCGCGGCGAGACCCCGCATTTCGAGTTCATCGCCTCCGAAGCGGCGAGCGGCCTCCAGCTGGCTGCTCTGGAGACGGGCGTACCCGTCGCGTTCGGCGTCCTGACGGTGGACATGATCGAGCAGGCGGAAGCCCGAGTCTCGAAAGGCGCGGAAGCAGTGCGGACCGCGCTCGAGATGGCCGACGCTTTCTCGCAGCTGCGGGCTTCCGCGTCGCGGCTGACCTGATCGTCAGAGCCACGTCTCGAACTGCAAGGGTCTGACCCCAGCTGTTAGGAGCACGCCCGTCAGAGCCACGTCTCGAACGGCAAGGGTCTGACCCCAGCCGTTAGGAGCACGCCCCGTCAAAGCCACGTCTCGAACGGCAAGGGTCTGACCCCAGCCGTTTTGGGCTCGTTGGCTACACTGCCCGGCCGATGTCCAAGGTCTGCGCAGTCTGCGGGAAGAAGCCCGGCTTCGGTAACAACCGGAGCCACTCGATGGTGGCCACCAAGCGCCGCTTCAACCCCAACCTCCAGCGCGTCCGCGTGCTCATCAAGGGCAAGGCGACCCGGGCATACGTCTGCACCCGCTGCCTCAAGGGCGGCAAGGTGCAAAAGGCCATCTGAGCAGCAACTTCCAGCGGCTCGTCGTGGTCTAATCCCGCCGTGGAGGCAGCTCCTTCGCTGTCGTCTCCGCTGGGGCGGATCTCGATCTCCAACGAGGCGGTGGCTCACATCGTCGGCCGCGTCGCGGCCGAGGCCTACGGGGTGGTCGGCATGGCCGCGCGCAATCCGCGCGAGAAGCTGCTGACGCGCGACCGGCTACGCCAGGGGATCACGGTCGGCGGCAGCGCCGACGAGGGCGTCACGATCGAGCTCCATGTCATCGTCGAGTACGGCCTGAACCTCGCCGAGGTCGCGTCGACGCTGCGAAACCGCGTGCAGTACGAGGTCGAGCGTCTCACCGGGCTCCCCGTGGCCGAAGTCGACGTGCGCATCCAGGACGTCAAGAGGTCGACGGCGTGACAGACCGCGAGCGAGTGCAGGAGCTCGCGCACG
>DASVEU010000087.1:0-5546 GCA_036380395.1 Gaiellaceae bacterium | reverse complement strand
CACGCTCTCGGTCGACGAGACCACCGAGATCATCGACGTGCTCAAGCGGCGCTTCCCGCAGATCCATGGCCCGCAGCGCGAAGACATCTGCTACGCGACCTCGAACCGCCAGTGGGCCGTCAAGGAGATGCTGAACGAGATCGACCTCCTCCTCGTAATCGGCTCGCGCAATTCGTCCAACTCGAACCGCCTTGTCGAGGTCGCGAGTCTCGCCGGTGTGAATGCGCATCTGATCGACGACGAGACGGAGATCGACGAGCGCTGGTTCGACGACGTGCAGACGGTCGGGCTGACCTCAGGCGCCTCGGCGCCGGAGCGGCTCGTGGCTCGTGTCTGCGACTGGTTCCGCGCTCAGGGTGTGAGCGAGATCAGCTCGTTCTCGTCCGTCTACGAGGACGTCGTGTTCCGGCTACCCGTCGAGCTGCGTCGAGCAGAGACGTCGGCTGCCTGACGACGGGACTGAGGAAGCGCGCAAGCCTCGCTGCTTCCGATTCGCGCAGCGAGACCGCGCTTTCGGCGACGCCCGTCTCGCTCCACACGCTGAAGCGCACGTGCGGGTCTCTGGTCAGATAGCGCGACACGCGTAACGCCTTGCCGGCATCGCGCGGGTGCGGTGCAAAGAACTCGACGATCTTCGTGCGCTGAGGCGACGCGCACCAGGGACAGAAGCGGAAACGCTCCTCTAGGTCCCCTCCACAGCGCTGACAGCGCGCCATGGCTCGTAGCCTGCCATAGGCGTCGACTCGGCGACGCCGGCGAGAGGCCGCGTGGGCTTTGCCCATGCGGCCGTCTAACGCCCGCCCTGGGTCACTGCTGCCTAACGCAGCGCCACGACAAGCGGCTTAGCATCGTCGCGTGCGCGAGGTCCCGGATCGGATCCAGCGGTTGCCGGACCAATACTTTGCGGCCCTGCTCGCGCGAGTCGCGGCTGCGGCGTTGGCGGGCGGGGGGCCGTTGGTCGATCTCGGGCGGGGGAATCCTGAAGTCGGGCCTCCCGAGCACGTAGTGCGAGCGCTCGCGGAATCCGCGGAGCGCAACGACGTCCACGGCTACGCGCCGTTCGCGGGAGTGCCTGCTCTGAAGGAGGCGATCGCGGTCCGTTACGGCGAGGTGTACGGCGTGCATCTCGATCCCGCCCGCGAGGTCGCCGTCCTCCCGGGGACGAAAACGGGCCTGATGGAGTTCGCGCTCTGCGCGGTCGAGAGCGGCGGCACGATCGTGCTGCCCGATCCCGGCTATCCGGACTACTTCTCCGCCGTCGCGCTCGCGGGTGCGAACCACGTTCCCTTTACCGACTTCGACGTCGCGGCGGACGCGATGTATCTGAACTTCCCCTCCAACCCCACAGCGGCGACTGTGCCGGACGGTCTCTTCGCAGAAGCAGTCGAGTGGGCCGAGCGCAGCGAGGCATGGGTTCTGCACGACTTCGCGTACGGCGACCTGGTCTTTGACGGACGGCGCCCGCAAAGCTTCCTCGCAGTCGAGGGCGCGCGGCGCGTCGGCATCGAGCTGTTCAGCATGTCGAAGACCTACGGGATGGCCGGCTGGCGCCTCGGCTTCGCGCTGGGGAACGCCGAGCTCGTTCGCCGCATCGAGCTCCTCCAGGACCATGCCCTCGCGGGAATCTTTCGGCCCATTCAGGAGGCCGGGATCGCCGCGCTGACCGGGCCGCAGGACTCCGTCGAGGAGCGTCGCGCGACCTATGAGCGCCGTCGCGACCGGGCGCTCGCTACGCTCGAGGGGATCGAGGCGCAGTCGGAAGGCACGTTCTTCGTCTGGTTCCGGCTGCCCGAGGGCGTGACGGTCGATCAGCTCCTCGTCGAGCACCGCGTCGCGGTCGCACCCGGCGAAGGTTTCGGCGCCCGCGGCGCCGGGTGGGCGCGACTCTCGCTCGCCGTAACCGACGAGATCCTGGACCGAGGCCTCGAGCGGGTGCGCGCCGCGCTCGCCTAGATCTTTTCGATCTGCGGCTCCGCGACCCGACCGACGACGATCTCGGTCGCCAGGACCTCGTCCTTGATGCGCTCCTCGTAGTCGAGGAGGTCGGCATCGGATTCCGCTAGGACGACTCGAATCCGATCCGTGAGGGCGAGCCCCGCCTCTTTGCGCATCGTGTTCAGCTGATGCGTGAGGTCGTACACGCGACCCTCCTGCCGCAGCTCGTCGTCGAGCTCGGTCGTCACCGCGACCGTCAGCGAGTCTGCCTCGGCGAGCGCCCAGCCCTCGCGCGCGCCGCGTTCGACGAGGATCTCGTCCGCTCCGAACTCGTGGCCGTTGACTCGAACTCCGCCGCCCTCGAGCTGTTCGAAGTCGCCGGCGAGCAGCGCGGCACGGATCGCGCCCAGCTCCTTGCCGAGCTTGGGTCCCAGTAGAGGCAGGTTCGGCTTGACGCGCAACTCGGTCGCCTCGACGGGCCCGAACTCGACCTCTTTGATGCGCAGCTCCTCCCCGATCTCAGCGGCGTGACCCTCTGCCTTCTGCGCGCCCTGGATGACCATGCGGCGGAGCGGCTGGCGCAGCTTCAGGCCGGCTTCGCCGCGCGCCTGACGTCCGAGCTCGACGATGCTGCGCACCTCGGCGACTTCGTCGAGCAGCTGCTCGTCCAGCGGGCCCCGGTCGGGCCACGGCTCGAGGAAGACCGAGTCCGGCCGGCCGTCGGCGCGCAGCACGCGCCAGAGATGATCTGCGAGGAACGGCATCACCGGAGCGATCACCTGCACGCTGCGGCTGAGCGCGTGCCAGAGCGCCTGCAGGGCCTCCGCGTCCTCGTCCCAGAAACGCCTCCGAGACCGTCGGATGTACCAGTTCGAGAGATCGTCGACGAATGCCGTGAACGAGCGCGTCGCGTCGGGTGTCCAGAAACGGTCATACGCGCCTTGCATGTCCGCGACCAGCTGGTCGGTGCGCGCGTAGAGCCACCGGTCGAGCGCGTGCGACGACTCCGTGCTGCCCGGCTGCGGCTCGAAGCTTGCGACGTTCGCGTAGTCGACGAAGAACTTCACGGAGTTCCACAGCGTCAGCAGGCGGCGCTTGATCTCGCCGGCGGGCGTGTAGCCGAACTTCACTCCTTGCGTCGGCGCCTGCTCGCAGTACATCCAGCGCATCACGTCCGCGCCCATGCGCGAAAGCGCTTCCTGCGCCTCGATCGTGTTGCCGCGCGAGCCGTGCATCTCGTGGCCGTGCTCGTCGCGCACGTCCTCGTGGCCCAGCACCTTCTGGTACGGCGCGCGCCCGTCGAGCACGACGGACATGAAGAGCAGCGAGTAGAACCAGAGGCGGATCTGCTCCCGCATTTCCGTCACCCAGTGCGCGGGGAACCACTTCTCCCAGTAGGCGTGGTCGGGAAGGTCGGCGCGGGTGAGACCCTTCGCCGCGCCGGTCGCATAGCCCTCGGGGATCCACTCCGGGTTCTGCCAGCCGAGCGTGGAGAAGGGGACGATCCCGGCGTCCAGCCAGACGTCACCGACCTCGGGTATGCGTCGAACCTCCTCAGCGCACGACTCGCAGCGGATCGGCACGTTGTCGACCCAGGGGCGGTGTAGCTCCTCGAGCTGGTCGAGCCCCGAGGTGGCGCGCTCCTCGAGCTCCGCCTTGGAGCCGACCACGTTCACGTGGCCGCAGTCGCACGGGTAGATCGGCAACGGCAAGCCGAAGTAGCGCTTGCGCGAGATGTTCCAGTCGCCCAGGTTCCGCAGCCAGTCGTCCATGCGCTTGCCGTAGAAGGCAGGCGTCCACTCCACGCTCGCGTTCGCCTCGAGCAGCTTCGGCCGGAGCTCCTCGACGGCGATGAACCAGTCGTCGACGACGCGGAAGATCAGCGGCGTCTCGCAGCGCCAGCAGTGCGGATAGCGGTGCACGTACGTCTCGGAGTGCTCGAGCAGCCCTCGCTCGCGCAGATCGCCGAGGATCTGGTCGGCGGCCTCGGCGGTCGAGGTTCCGTGCAGCCACCCGTATTCGGGCAGGAAGCGTCCGCTTTCGTCGACCGGGACGAGCACCGGTAGGTCGTGCACCTTGGCGAGCTCGAAGTCCTCGGTGCCGGCGCCCGGTGCGATGTGCACGATGCCCGTCCCCTCTTCCAGCGAGACCTCGTCCCAGGCGATCACGCGGTGGACGATGTCCCGCGCAGGCTCGAGGTGATCGTAGGGGCCTTCGTACTCGAGCCCGACGAGGTCGGAGCCGCGCACACGCTCCAGGAAAGTGTCCTCGGGAAAGCGTTCGACCGCGACCCACTCCCCCGTGTCCTGCTTGCCGTACTCGGCGTCGGGATTGACCGCGGCCGCGACATTCGCCGGCAGCGTCCACGGCGTGGTCGTCCAGACGACTAGCGACTCCCGGTCCCGTCCTTTCAGCGGGAAACGGACGAAGAGCGACGGATCCGACTTGTCCCGATAGACCTCCGACTGGGAGAGCTCGTGCTGCGAGATCGAGGTGCCGCAGCGGGGACACCATTCGGTCGAGCGGTGGCCCTGATAGAGCCAGCCGCGCTCATCCAGCGTCTTCAGGAACCGCCAGATGTACTCGATGTTCGTGTCGCTGAAGGTGTAGTAGTCGTTCCCCCAGTCCATCCACTGTCCGAGCCGGATCGACTGCTCGGTGATGACCCGCGCGGATTCGGCGACGAGCTCACGGCAGCGGCGCGCGAATGCGGCCATCCCGTACTGCTCGATCTCGGGCTTCGAGTTGAGCCCGAGATCGCGCTCGACCTTGACCTCGACCCAGAGGCCCTGGCAGTCGAACCCGTTCTGGTAGCGCTGGTCGAAGCCCTGGAGCGCCTTGTAGCGCTGGAAGACGTCCTTGTAGGTGCGCCCCCAGAGGTGGTGGACGCCCAGGCCGTCGGTCGTGTTCGCGGTCTTCGGGCCGTCGAAGAAGCTCCAGTGGGGACCGCCGCGGTTTCGCTCCCGTAGCCGGTCGAAGATCCGCGCCTCCTCCCACCAGGCGAGGATCTCCTCTTCGAGGGCCGGGTGATCTGGATACTGGGGGAGCGGCTCGAACACTGGAGCCGATTGTAGGGCTGGAAGAACCAGGCGATTCGAAGCGTTGATGCCTGGGTACGACCGATTGATTCGCTAGAAAGGATCCGATGACAACTGCAGTGACCGAACAGAGCTTCGAAGAGGAAGTGCTCCAGAGCGAGAAGCCGGTGATCGTCGACTTCTGGGCCGAATGGTGCGGGCCCTGCCACGCCGTCGCACCGGTGCTCGACCGGATCGTCGACGAACGGAACGGCGACCTCAAGCTCGTGAAGGTGAACATCGACGAGCAGCCGGCGCTGTCGCAGCGCTACGGGGTCCAGTCGATCCCGACGATGATCCTCTTCAAGGACGGCGAGCCCGCCGCAGCTGCGATCGGCGCCCAGCCGAAGGGCGCGATCGAGAAGAGCCTCGGCCTCGTCGACGAGAGCTAGCTAGCTCCCCTCCGCCTCCTCCTTCTCCGGGTATTCGACCGGCGCGGCTGCGCGCATGGCCGGCTCGTCCACAAGGTTCAGCACGCGCATCCCGTGGACGAAGACGATTGAGCCACCGAGCCAACCACCGAGGACCAGCACT
>DASVEU010000086.1:0-4229 GCA_036380395.1 Gaiellaceae bacterium | reverse complement strand
AAGAAGGGTGCTCGTGAGGGAAACATGGTTTCCCTCACGGGAGCGAGCCGAAGGCGAGCGACGTTCATGCGAGATACGCGCTGACGAGCGCGTCCGTTTCACCCGCGGACTCGGGTCCGAGAGTTAAGCGCAACTGCCCTTTGGACAAGACGTGGGACCGGTCCGCGAACGCAACCGTCCGTTGCGCCCGCTGCTCGACGAGCAGGATCGCGAGGCCGCGCTCGCGGATCGCGGCGAGCGCGTCGAAGACCAGGTCGACCACGCGGGGCGCGAGACCGAGCGAAGGTTCGTCGAGGAGCAGCACCTCCGGATCCGCGACCAGTGCCCGAGCGATCGCAAGCTGCTGCTGCTGTCCGCCGGAGAGGGTTCCCGCCTTTCTGCGACGCGCTTCCTCGACGACGGGAAAAAGGTCGTAGACGCGTCTCGTGTCCTCTGCCACGCCCTCCCGCCTGCGTCGCCCGGCGAGCCCGAGCAAAAGATTCTCCTCGACCGTCAGCTCGGCGAAGATGCGCCTCCCTTCCGGCACGAGCGCGACACCGAGCCGTGCCACGTCTTCGGGTCGCCGGCCGACCACCGAGGCCCCGTTGACACGCACGTCTCCGTCGGCGGGACGGACCGCGCCCATGATCGCGTGCAGTGTCGAAGACTTCCCCGCCCCGTTCGGCCCAATGAGACCGACGATCTCGCCGTGCCCGACCTCGATGGACAGGCCGCGGACCGCATCCACCGCCCCGTGACGCACATAGAGATCCGCTACGGCGAGGGCAGGAGGGCTCATAGGCCGACCTCTGGCCTATGAGCGGTGGAAGGGACGTAAGGGGAAACCGGGAGGTTTCCCCCTTGTTTCTCCTCGGGGGTGGTGGCGGCGGTCGCAATGCCACTTCCCCTGAGGCGACTTCTAAAGAAGGGGGCTCGTGGGGGGAACATGGTTTCCCCCACGGGAGCGAGCCGAAGGCGAGCGACGGTCACGTCTCCTCCTGCACGGCGCTCTCGCCGAGGTAGGCCGCGGCGACGTCGAGATTGCCGCGAACCTCCTCCGGCGTCCCTTCGGCGAGCGCGCGCCCTTGGTCGAGCACGTAGATGCGGTCGCAGATCGCCATGATCAGCGTCATGTTGTGATCGATCAGAAGCACGCCGGCGTCGTGCCGATCCCGGACCGAGCGGACGGCGTCGGCAAGCTCGGGAACTTCAGCCTCCGGCAGGCCGGCCGCCGGCTCGTCGAGCAGGACGAAACGCGGATTCGTCGCGAGGGCCCGCGCGACGCCCAGTCGCCGTTCGTCGCCCTGTGCGAGCGTGTCGGCGCGCGCGTCCGCCTGCGAGGTGAGACCGAGCGTCTCGAGCAACTCCATAGCGCGCCTTCGTGCCTCGCGGGCGGCCGTGCCTACACCAAGTGCCGCAACTTCGACGTTCTCCTGCACCGACAGCGAGCGGAAGGCATGGCTGTGCTGGAAGGTTCTGGCCAGCCCGTGCCGTCCCCGCCGGCTCGGGCTCCAGCGCGTCACGTCGCGGCCCTCCAGTTCGACCATCCCCGCGGTCGGGCGGTCGAAGCCGCTCAACAGGTTCACGAGCGTCGACTTGCCCGCCCCGTTCGGCCCGATCAGCCCTACGACCTCCCGCCTCCTCAGCTCGAGCGTGACGTCGCGCAACGCATGCACGCCCTCGAAGGACCGCGACAAGGAGGAGGCCCGGAGTGTGTCCCCGGGCCTCCTCGTCGCTTCGCCGCCGCTCGTTTGCGACAAGTTGGCCTAGATCTTCGCTACGACCTTGGCCACGATCGTGCCGACGACCTTCGGCACGTTGTCCTGGATCCGGATCACCCGGTACCGGCGACCGAAAACCGTGTGGTACTTCGCCGAGAAGCTGACGTTGCCCGAGATCGTGGGCACCTTCTTGAAGTGCTCCATCACCTTCGACAGTACAGCTCCCTTTGTCGAGCCGTTCGCGCGCTTGATCGCGGTGACGAGACCGTCGATTGCGGACGGGCCCGTGATGAAGCCACCCGTTCCGGCCTTCACCTGTTTTGCGAGCGTGTTGACCGCCGCGCTCGGGTCGTCGCCGAAGCAGGAAGCGAACGTGACGAACCAGTAGTTCGTCACCTTCGGGTTGGCCGGCAGCCAGTACGTGCCGTCGCCGGCCCAGGAGTTGAGGATCGGCGTGTTGTTCCCGAGCGACCGCAATCCGGAGATCAAGGTCGACAATGCCCCGAACGCACCTGCGGTCGAAGTGACGATCACGTCCGCCTTGACGTCGTTGAGACGGCTGACTGCGTTCTGGACGTTGTTGCCGCCGAGCGACTGGTACGTCTCCTTCGCGACGATCTTGCCGCCGAGCTGCTTGAACCGCACCTCGAAGGCCTGAACAACGTTCTTGAAGTACACGATGACGGTGTCTGTCGCGAGCGCGGCTGACCTCCAGCCTCGGCTATACGCGTACTGAGCCATCGCGGAGCCTTCGTCCTGTGCGACGTTACCGAAGCTGAACGCCAGGCGACCCTTCGGGCCGAACCGCTTCGGGCCCATCTGGTCGGTGCCGATGCACGGTGCGATCGCCAGGACACCGCGGTCGATCGCCGCTCTCACCACCGGCGCGGCGAAGTCAACGTCACAGGTCGTGAAGAGGACGTTGGCCTTCTGGCCGAGTAGGCGCAGCGCACACGCCTTGGCCGTTGCGGGCGCGTTCTCCTGCGTGTCACATGTCCGGATCTGGAGCTTCCGTCCGTTGACGCCGCCCTTCGCGTTCACCTGGGCGACGCGAAGCTGTGCCGCGGCCAGTGCAGGGCCGTCGAACGGCGCCATCGCACCCTTGCCGTCGAATGCCCAACCGATGATGATCGGCGCCTTCGCCTGCGCGGTACGGTGCCCCGCCGTCGCCGCGAGCGCGCTTCCGATCAGGACGAACGCCAGCAACGCTGCAGTGACGAACGCCCACCTCCCACGAACTCTCATGTAGTCCCTCCTCTTGGGGTCGTCCTCATTCGTCGATTACACGGCACCGGGCGATACCTGGTCAAGGGACGTTTGGATTCGCGCCTCCCACACGCGCTCGAACGCGTCCTTCCCCCTCCGGGCGAACTCGTCGGCCGGAACGTCCCATAACGAATCGGGCCACTTGTTGCCAAACGTGCCGTTGTCGGAGAAGATCTCGAGGTCGTAGTAGCCCTCCCAGCCTGCGCGGTCGAGCGCGCCGAGGATCCGAGGAAGGTCGGCGACGCCGTCGCCGGGTAGCACGCGATCGCACCACCCGCGAGTGGGCTCGCTCCAGTCTGCGATGTGGACGCCGACGAAATGGTGGGCATACGTCTCGATGTCTTCGACGAGCCCGCGGGTGTTCCAGACGTGCCAGCTGTCGAACTGGATGCCGAGCGCGGGCCTGTCCGCGGCTTCGAGCAGCTCGACCGCCTCGAAAAGGGACGAGATCATCGTCCAATTCTCACCGCCTATGCGGTTGACCGGTTCGAGACCGATGCGCAAACCGAGTCGTGCGGCTTCCTCGCCTATCGTCTGCAGACCCTCGACGACCAGGTCGCGATCCTCACCCGGCCCGGTCAGGCAAACGACGCTGCTGGGCTCGAATGGGGCGAGACGGTGCAGCGAGGCATGGATCGCGTCGATTCGCTCTTGCGGATCTTCGGGACCTTCCATCAGTGGCAGCGGCAGGATCGACGGCACTGCGGGAATCGCCGCGGCCGAGCCGAGGCCGCTCGCCTCGAGCTGCGCGAGCGCCTCCACGTCACGTCCGGCCGGAAGCTTGATCTCCCAGATGCCGATCCCGTCCACGCCTGCTGCGGCGTACGCGCGCACATCCGCCGCGAACGTCGATGCCAGGGTCGTAATCTGCGAGATCGAGAAACGCGGCCGGATGCAGGCGATTCTATGCCTGTCCGGGCCGCACGAACGCGCCGAGCCGCCCGACTAGCCGCTGCACCGCCGGAGGCTGCAGGAGGGCCTTCGCAACCAGGGTGCCCGAGCCGGCGCCGAGGCCCGGGCCGGGCCACGTGCTGGCGCCGATCTGGAACAGGCGGTCGATCGGAGTCCTGTGCCCCGGCTGTCGGGCGAACGGACGCCAGAGGAAGTTCTGGTCGAGCGCAAGCGAGCCCGAGTAGGGGTCGCCGTGCTCGAGGTTGATGTTCGCAGCCTGGAGATCGGCAGGTGAGAGCACGACGCGGCGCAGGATGGAGGACTCGAGGTTCGGAACGTGATGAGCAATGCGCGCCTGGATCCGGTCGGCGT
>DASVEU010000085.1:0-11399 GCA_036380395.1 Gaiellaceae bacterium | reverse complement strand
TCGTGCGTGACATAGACGGTCGTCACCTTGAGCGCCTGCTGGATGCGGGCTATCTCGGCACGCATCTGAACGCGCAGCTTCGCGTCGAGGTTCGAGAGTGGCTCGTCCATCAGGAACGCTTTCGGCTCACGCACGATCGCGCGTCCCATTGCGACGCGTTGGCGCTGCCCGCCCGACAGCTGCGCGGGGCGGCGCTGCAGCATGTCGCCTAGCCCGAGGATGCGTGCGATCTCCTCAACGCGCCGCTTCTGTTCGTCCTTCGGTACCTTGCGCATGCGCAATCCGAAGGCGAGGTTCTCGTAGACGCTCTTGTGCGGGTAGAGCGCGTAGTTCTGGAAGACCATCGCAATGTCGCGGTCGCGGGGTGCGAGGTCGTTGACGACCTTGCCGCCGATCCGGATGTCGCCCGACGTGATCTCCTCGAGCCCGGCGATCATCCGGAGCGCCGTGGTCTTTCCGCATCCCGACGGGCCGACCAGCACCATGAACTCGCCCTCGGCAACGTCGAGGTTCAGGTCGCGCACGGCAGTGACGTCGTTGCCGTAGACCTTCGAGAGGTGGACGAGCTCGATTTGGGCCATCAGTGCCCCTCCCGGTGACCCTGCCGAGTCTCTGGGTCGCGAGCACCAAGCCAGAGGCCGCACTCAACCGCAGCAAGGCTGGTCTGCCTTGCTAAGGGCGAGGGTGGACTCTGGCGCCGCGTGGTCGCGGGCCAGAGGCCGGCGTGGGTTGCTGGGAGGGGCACTAACCGCGCACCGCCCCCGCGGTCAGACCGAACGCGATCCGCCGCTGCACGAGCAGGAAGAAGACGACGACCGGCAGTGCGCACAACGTAGCGCCGGCCATCAGCGGTCCCCAGTCCGTTCCGCGCAGCGTCGTGAAGGACGCGAGCCACACCATCAACGTCTGCTTCTCGGGCGTGTGCAGGAACACATACGCGATGATGAACTCGTTCCAGGCCTGGATGAAGGCGAAGATCGACGTCGCTACCAACCCCGGCCCCACGAGAGGCAGGAGGACCCGCACGAAGGCTCCGAAGCGGGTTGCTCCGTCCACCATCGCCGCCTCCTCGAGCTCCTTCGGAATTCCGAGCAGGAAGCCACGCATCGTCCACACCGTGAAGGGCAGGACGAACGTGAGGTACATGGCGATCACCCCGGTGAGCTTGTCGATCTGTCCCAGCCGAGACATGAGGATGTAGAGCGGGATGATCAAAGCCGCGAGCGGCACCATCTGGACGCCGAGAATCAGGACGATGAACGCCTTGCGTCCGTAGAAGCGGAACTTCGCGAGCGCGAGCGATGCCAGAAAAGCCAGGACAACCGAGAGCGCAACCACGGCGCTGACGACGATGAGACTGTTCTTCACCGCGTTCCAAAAGAAGGGCTGATGGATGGCGTCGCGGAAGTTCGAAAGCGTCGGGTGAGTCGGAATCCACTGTGGCGTGTAGCTGAGGATCTGCTGTCCCGGCTTGAACGCCGTCGCGACCATCCAGTACACCGGAAAGACCATCACGGCGAGCACGAGCAGGCCGAGCAGGTTCCAGCCGAACTGGCGTGTTCGCCGTCGCCGGCCTCGTCCTCTGGACGCCACGGGAGCGACTGGCGTCGGCGCGATCTGCGTGACCGAGCTCACTGCACCTCCCCCGTCCTCAGCATCTGGCGGAGATACACGAGTGTGGCTCCGAACATGAACAGCACCATCACGACCGCGATCGCCGCACCGAGGCCGTACTCACTGATCTGGAACGACTGGTGGAAGGCGTAGATCGCCATCGTGTAGTAGTCGTTCGTCGGCCGGAAGTCGAGCATCACCCAGATCTGCTGGAAGACCTGGAAGTCCCAGATGATCGACAGGCTCGTGAGGATGACGAAGATCGGCATCAGCAAGGGGACCGTCACCTCACGGAAGACGGCCCAGGGCCGGGCGCCGTCGATCGCCGCCGCCTCGAGCAGCTCCTGCGGCACCTGAGCGAGGCCGGCATACACCGTGATCGTGATGAACGGAATCGCGCCCCAGACGATCAGCGCAGTGATCACGCCGAAGCCGGTCCAGGGATTCGCGAACCAGTCGTGCCTGATGAAGTCGCCAATGTGGAGCTTGGTCAGGGTCCAATTGGCGACGCCGAACTCGTAGTCCACCATCCAGCGCCAGATGTCCACCGCGACGATCACCGGCACGGACCAGACGAGGACGAGGCCGGTCGTGAGCGCAAGACGCAGCCAGCGCGAGACCTGAAGGAGCAGCAACGCCATCGCTGTGCCGAGCACCATGGTCAACGACACCGTGACGACGGTGAACACGAGAGTCCTCGCCAGCACACGCCAGAACTCGCCGTCGTGAAAGATGTGGGCGTAGTTCGCGGTCCCGATCCAGCGGCCCTTGTGCCGGATCAACTCGAAGAGGCCGTACTTCTCGAACGACATCTTGACGAGCAGATACAGCGGGTAGCCGAGGATGACGCCGATGGCCGTAGCCGCCGGAGCCAGCAGGGCGTAGGGAGCGAGTGCACGTCCGAGTCGCTGCCGTGTGAAGCGGCGCCGCCGCCGAGAAGCGAGTGGAAACTCGCTCTCGGCGACGGACGCCATAGCTGCTCCTTCGGGCGCGAGGCGACTCACGCGCCGGTGTTCAGGATCCTCGTGATCTGACTACTGGCACTGTTTGCGGCTGCCTTCACCGATGCGCGGCCGGTGAAGATCTTGACGAGCATGTTTTGCAGCACGTTTGCATTCTCCACGTTCGCCCAGTTGGGGCTCGTGGGGACGAACCAGCTGTACTTCGCGGCTCGTGCGAACGGCGCCAGCTTCGGGTTCGAGGCGTTGTAGGCGAGGAGTGTCGTCGTGTTGGCGATGTTGCCCGCTTTCGCGATCTCGCTCTCCGCGGCGCTGCTCGTGAACGCCTTGATCCAGTCGACGGCCAGGCTCTGGTTCTTCGTGGTCACGGGAACCGCGAGGTCGGAGCCGCCGAGGAAACTGGGCATGAACTTGCCCGGAGTATGGCTCGGCATCGGATAGGCCCCGACCACGTTTGCGAGGCTGGGGTTACCAAGCTTCTCATCGAGCGCGTAGGGCCACTCCCAGCCGTTGCCGATAAACGAGCCGACCTTGCCCTTCGAGAACACGAGCGACTGCTGCGGGTTCGCCTCATCGGTCGTCCTGCTCGCCTTGGTCAGCGTCTTGGCGATCACGTTGACCTGATTCAGGGCCGCTATCGCCTGCGGGGAGTTGAGCGTTCCCTTCCACTTCCCGCCCGTGCGGATTGCGATCTGTCCGCCGTAGTCGTAGACGAAGGACATCGCTGCGTACCAGTACTTGCCGGGGAAGTAAACGGCTGAGTAGCCCGAGTCCTTCCCGTATTTCTTCATCAGCTTCTTCCCATCCGCGATGAACTGCGCGAGGCTCTTCGGTGTCGACTTGATGCCCGCGCCCTTGTACTGGTCCTTGCGGTAGATGACCGCGCGCGCGCCGGCGTAATAGGGGACGCCGTAGAGCTTCCCGTTGTACTGGCACGAGGTCTTGAGGCCCTTGAGCCAGGTCTTGTTGTTGGGGAAAGCCGACTGCGTCAGTGTCTTGAAGGCACCGGCGGCCATGTACTTCGTCATTTCCGAGTTGCCCAACTCGATCACGTCGGGCGCGTCACCGCCTGCGAGCCCGGCGTCGAGCTTCTGGAGATGGTTGCCCCACGACTGGTACTGGACGTCGACGTCGACGCCCGGATGCTGTGCCTTGAAGTTCCTGTTGGCGGTGGCAACGGCCTCAGGCCAACCGCTCTGTGCATCGACCATGAGCCAGACGACGATCTTGTCCGCCTGCCCTTTTGACGTCCCGCCGCTTGCGGTCGTCGCCGCAACGGCAAGCATGGCAGCGAGGACCGCCGCCACGAGGAATCGAGCTTTCATGTCGCCTCCCGGAGCATGGGGAGCCACCCTGGCTTCCCCGATTGGTTAAGACCACCAACCACGGCCGAGAGATTGGCACAGACCAATCTTGGTGTCAAGGGGGTGAATTCTCCGCTGACTGCGGGCGAGTGGTCTTGACCACGTGCGGACGGCTGTGCTTCCATAGAGAGCGCCATGAGCAAACAGGTCTTGACCAGGCAGCGAGTCCTCGAGCTGATCGACCAGCTCCAGGTCGGAGAGGCAATCCCCTCGGAGCGGCGGCTCAGCGGCGAGCTCGGCATCTCGCGCCTGACGCTCCGGGCGGCACTCGACGATCTCGTCCGCGACGGGTACCTCGAGCGGCGGCACGGAAGCGGCACCTTCGTCAGCGAGCCGAAGATCGCGCAGCAGCTGACCCTGACCTCCTTCAGCGAGGACATGCGCCGTCGCGGCATGACCGCCGGCAGCAAGACGATCGAGCTGCGCGAGACGCACGCCGGTGCCGCGGTCGGCCGCGCGCTCAATGTGTCCCCCGACTCACGCGTCGTCCTCATCAGGCGCCTGCGCCTTGCCGACGGCGAGCCGATGGCGCTCGAGACGCTGCACGTGCCCGCCGAGCTCGTGCCCGGCCTCTCCCGCGAATTGCTCGAGAATGCATCCTTCTACGAGCTGCTCGAGAAGGAGTACGGCGTCGTGATCGAGAGCGGGATGCAGTCGATCGAGCCCACCGTGACGAACGAGGAGGAGTCCGAGTTGCTCGGCGTGCCGTTGCACTCGCCGGCCTTCCTCTTCGAGCGGACCTCCCGCACGGCCGCCGGAGAGACGGTCGAATTCGTCCGCTCGCTCTACCGAGGCGACCGCTACCGGCTCGTCGCCGAGCTGTCGCAGCGGCGCGACCGCCCGGTTGCCGCCGCACCTCTGTTGACCGACGCGGTCGCGGAACCGACTCCATGAAGCGCGCGGGCGTCTCGTATTTCGGCGTCCGCATCCCCCGTCACGCCCGCCGCGATCTCGAGGACATCGCCGCGCGCGGCTACACCGCCGTGTTGCACACGTTCTCCGAAAACGACCTCGCCTACTACCGCGGCACGATGGCCGAGATCGTCGCGTCGTCGCACGAGCTCGGGCTCGAGGTGCAGATGTGCCCGTGGGGCGTCGGGAGGACGTTCGGAGGTGAGGCCGAGAGCCGCTGGGTGACCTTCCATCCGGAGGCATGTCAGGTGCTGGACGACGGGCGTCGTGTCGCGACCGGTTGCCTCAACAATCCTGCGTACCGAGCGTTCTGCAAGGACTGGGCGGACGCCGCGCTCGAGGCCGGCACGGACTACGTCTTCTGGGACGAGCCCCACTGGACGGTGCCCGAGCACGTCGGCGTCGACGATCCGCAGCGGTGGGCCTGTGTGTGCCAAGTCTGTGTCGAGCTGTCGGGACTGGACCTGTCGCGGGGTCTGACCCCGGAAGTGGAACAGTTTCGTGAAGGATCGATCGTCGATTTCCTCGGCGAGCTGACGGCGCACGTTGCCTCACGCGGCGGGAAGAACACGATCTGCCTACTGCCGCTGACGGAGGGGCCGCACGGCGTCAGCGACTGGGACTCGGTCGCCTCACTCCCGCATCTCTCGGTACTGGCAACGGACCCGTACTGGAAGAACTTCGACGAGCCGGCCGACTCCTTTGTCGGCCGCTTCGCGCAACTGCTTGCGGACACCTGCGCTCGCCACGACGTCGACGCGCAGATGTGGCTGCCCAGCTTCGGGCTGACGCGCGACGATATCCCCGATCTGGAGGCGGCGATCGCCGCGACCCGCGCTGCCGGAGTCGAAGACGTCTGGACGTGGGGCTACGAGGCCTGCGGCCACATGACGCACCTGGCGACGCCCGACTCGCCGCTCGTCTGGGAAGCCGTCACCGCGGCACTGACTGGAGCAGAACGTACGGCAACCGAGAGACAGCGTGTCGACCTCCGCGATCTCGACCTGCGACCAACGGCCGAGCTCGTCCGGCTCATCAACGACGAGGACCGAACGGTCGCGGGCGCCGTGGCCGACGCCGCAGAGTCGATCGCATGCGCGATCGACTCGATCGTCGAGCGGCTCGAGGCCGGCGGGAGGCTCGTCTACGTCGGCACCGGCTCGTCGGGCCGTGCCGCGGCGGCCGATGCCGCGGAGTGCGGGCCGACGTTCTCGACCGACCGGATCGTCGCTGTGACGACGGAGGAAGAGGCTGCCGAGGACGACACCAACGCGGGTCCGCGCGAGCTCGCGGCTCTGGACGTTGGTGCGATGGACGTCGTGCTCGCAGTCAGCGCGAGTGGACGCACGCCCTACACGCTCGCCGCCCTCGAGCAAGCGTCGAGGGCCGGCGCGCACACGATCGGGCTCGCCTGCGTCCGCGACTCCGAGCTCGCACGGCGAGCCGTCCAGGCAGTCGAGGTCGAGGTGGGGCCGGAGGTCATCACCGGCTCGACGCGGATGAAGGCGGGGACGGCGCAGAAGCTCGTCCTGAACACGATCTCCACGATCGCGATGGTGCGGATCGGCAAGACGTTCGGAAATCTGATGGTCGACGTGCAGACCTCGAACGAAAAGCTGCGTGCGCGAGCGCGACGCGCGGTCGCCGTTGCGACCGCCGCCCCGGAGGACGAAGTCGCGGATGCAATCGCAGCCGCGGACGGCGACACGAAGGTAGCGATCGTCTCGCTGCTCGCCGGCGTCGACGCGCAGACGGCACGGTCACGGCTCAACGCGGCGCGTGGCGTCATCCGCGAGGCGGTCGCAGATGTCGTGGGTTGAGGCCGAGCTTAGAGAGCAGCCCGTCGCTCTCGAGCGCTTCCTGACGGCCGAGTCGGCGAACACGCCCGGAATCGTCCGCGCCCTTTTGCGAGACGACGTCCGTTATCTCCTGATCGTGTCGCGCGGCAGCTCGAGCAACGTCGCGCGGTACATGCAGTACCTCTTCGGCACTGTCAACCGCCTGCCGGTCTCATTCGCGACACCGTCGCTGTACACCGTCTACGACGCACCGCCGGAGCTCGGGCCTGCCGCAGTGATCGGAATCTCGCAGTCGGGCGCATCACCCGATGTCGTCGCCGTCCTCGACGAGGCGCGAAAGCAGAATCGTCCAACGCTCGCGATCACAAACGACCCGAAGTCGCCGCTGGCGCTTGCCGCCGACTGCGTCCTCCAGCTGCACGCGGGCGAGGAGCGGGCGGTGGCGGCGACGAAGACGTACCTCAACTCGATCGCCGCGATCGCATTGCTGTCGACGGCGGACGACCCGAAGCGGCTCGCAGACCTACTCGGGATGCCTGAGAAGGTCGGCGAGCAGATCGAGCAGTCGCTGGCTGCGGCCGGCGCACTCGACGACTATCGCGACGTGGAGGGCGGGAGCGTCGTCGCGCGCGGCGTCAACTATGGGGCGGCGTTCGAGATCGCACTGAAGATCCGCGAGCTCTCGGGCGCGCAGTTCGAGGCGTTCTCCTCGGCAGACTTGCTGCACGGACCGATCGCAGCGCTGAAGTCCGGCCGGCCCGCAATCGTGATCGCCCCTGCCGGCCGCACCCTCGCGAGCATGAGCATTGCGCTCGACAAGGTGCGCGAGAGAGGCGCGGAGGTAATCGCGATCAGCGACGACGCGAGGTTCCTTGCCGAGTCCGATACCGCGCTGCCCCTGGTTCCGGGCGTGCCCGAGTGGCTGACGCCGCTACTGACGGTCGTGCCGGGACAGGTCGCGGCAGTGCGACTCGCGACTCTGCGCAACGCGAATGTCGACAGTCCTGTCGGGCTGACGAAGATCACGCTGACTCACTGAAACGCGATGGAGCTCGTTCTCACGAGCTCCATCGAGCGAAACAGTTCATGCGCGGTCGATCGCTAGGAGGACTTCATCGGATCGAGGTACACGTCGTCGATCGCGGCGGCGCCGCCGACCGCCGTGAAGCGGAACGAGACCGAAGCGGTCAGCAGTGGAAGAACCCCGCCCAGCATTCCTATCTGGGGTGAAGGCTTCCACGTCCCACCTGCCGGGATCGTGCCGCCGTCGAGGATTCCGAGCACGCTCGACAGCAGGCCTCGATAGAGGATCTGCACCTTGACGCTCGATCCGGCGTCGCCCCGGGCCAGGAAACGCATCTTGCTCGAGAGGATCGAGATGCACATCCCCGGGCTCGTCGCCGACGCGCCTGCAGGCAGCGACAGCGAGGTCTTGTCCGAGTTGCCGTGAACGTAGAACGACTCGTTCCCGGAAACCGCACGCGCGCCGCCGCTCAGGGCCCACCCGCTCCCGCCCGATTCGAAGCCTCCGTCCGGTGCGAAGGCGTAGTTCGCGTAGTCCTTCCAGCCTGCGAAGGGGGTCGAGGTCGCAGAGGGACAGGCAAGGCCGAGGCCGGCGGAGGCCGGCGCGGCGCCCATTGCCATTGCAATCGTGCCGCCGACGAAACCGAGAACGATGACCGCTCTCACGCGTCGGAGAAAAGGATTCGCCACAGAATTCACTCCCTCAGATAGCCGCAGTTGCCCTGTCCAGTTGCTTTGCTCAGTTTCTTCAGGCCCGGAGCCGCGGCTTCCCCCGTTGGGGTGATTTACCCAGCGGGTCAAGAAATCCCAATCGGGCGCCGATATCGCGGAGATGGCGGCGACATCGGTCGCGACTGGATCCTCCTTGCCCGAAAGCGGCGCCCTTCGAGGCGGGGTGGATGTCGACGCCGATGCCTTGATCGAGCAGTCGCGGCAACTGGCCGTCACGCCCCTCGGCGATCGCGATCGGCTTGCCTCGCTCCTGCTCGGCGGCTCGTTCCTGGCCGTTTCTCTCGCGCTCGCGGTTCTTGCTCACTCCACCCGGCAAATCGGGTTCTTGACGCTCGCCGTCTTCGTGGCGTCCTATGCGCTCGCTTCCCGGATCGACTTCGAGATCGGCACCGGGTCGGCTGTGCCCACGCAACTCGTGCTCGTGCCGATGCTCGCTCTGCTTCCGGTCCAGTACGTGCCGCTGTGCGTCGCAGTCGGCCTGCTCCTCGGCGGCCTCCCCGATTACGCGCGCGGCCGTGTCCCGGTCGACCGCAGTGTCCTTCGCCTCGTGAATTCATGGCATGCCGTCGGTCCGGCGCTCGTCCTCGTCGCGGCCGGTCAGCCCGACCCGACGCCGAGGAACCTGCCCATCTACGCGTTGGCTTTAGTCGCCCAGTTTGCCTTCGATTTCGGGAGCACAGCACTGCGCGACCGCCTTGGTCTCGGTGTCTCACCTTGGAGCCTCCTGCGCTTCATGGTCTGGATCTGGGCCGTCGACTCGGCACTGACGCCCATCTCCGTCCTTGCCGCGCTCGGCTGTGGTGCTCACCCCTCGCTGGTCGTCGTCTCGCTGCCCTTGATCGGTCTGCTCGCGTACTTCGCGCGCGAGCGCCAGGTTCGAATCGATCACGCCCTGGAGCTCGGCCATGCGTACCGAGGCACCGCCATGCTGCTCGGAGACGTCGTCGAAGCCGATGATGCCTACACCGGTAGCCACAGCCGGGACGTGGTTACGCTCGTCCTCGAGGTCGCCGACAAACTTGGACTCGATGTCCATGAACGCAGAGATGCGGAGTTCGCAGCTCTCCTGCACGACATCGGCAAGATCAAGGTTCCCGGCGAGATCATCAACAAGCCGGGCAAGCTGACCGACGAGGAGTGGGAGATCATGAAGACGCACACCGTCGAAGGCGAGCGACTCCTTTCACAGGTCGGCGGAATTCTCGGGAACGTCGGCAGGATCGTTCGTTCCTGCCATGAGGACTGGGACGGGACGGGCTATCCGGACGGGCTGGCCGGCGAAGAAATCCCACTGGTCGCACGGATCGTGAGAGCCTGCGACGCCTTCAGCGCAATGACCACCGACCGGTCGTACCGCAAAGCGCGTCCGGCTGACGAGGCGATCGCCGAGCTCCGGCGCTGCTCCGGCACCGACTTCGATCCGGCCGTCGTCGACGCTCTCGCCGCCACGGTTTCCGCCACGGCTTAGGTTTCAGGAAGGCGCCTGCGCGCGAGAACGTGCGGACGTGGAGAAGGTTGCCCGGTTCGGACTCGTTGCGCAGGGAATCTCGTTCGGACTCGTCGCCGTGCTCGCGATCGAGCTCGCCGTCGGCAAGGGCGGCAAGGCGACGGATCGAGAAGGGGCGCTAAGAGCGCTCGCGGCCAACGGGCTCGGACGCATCGTCGTCTTCATCCTTGCCTTTGGCTTCGCCGCGTACGCCGTCTGGAGGCTGGCGCAGGTCTTCCTCGGCCACGAACTCGAAGAGCATGGCGGTAGGAAGAAGTGGGGAAAGCGCCTCTCGTCGTTCGGCAAGGCCACGATCTACGGTGCGCTCAGCTGGGGTGCCTTCTCGATCGCGCTCGGCGGGCGCGGCGGCGGCCACAAGGAGCAGCAGGCGACGAAAGACATCCTCGGCTGGCCTGGGGGCCGCTGGATCGTCAGCGCAATCGCGCTTGCGATCGCGGGCGCTGCCCTCTGGAACTTCTATCGGGCGGTCTCCGGCAAGTACAAGGACTCGCTGAAGACCGGACAGATGAGCGCGAGAGAGCTGAAGTGGACGACCCGGATCGCGTTCGTCGGCCTGATGTCACGCGCTGTCATCTTCGGTCTGATCTCCTGGTTCTTCTTCAAGGCGGCCGCCGAATACGACGCGAAGAAGGCACGCGGCCTCGACGGCGCGCTCCAGAAGCTCGCGCACGCGCCCTACGGCACGGCATTGCTCAGCCTCGTGGCCGCCGGACTCTTCGCCTACGGCGTGTTCTGCCTGGTCCAGGCCAGGTACCGCGAGGTCTAGATCAAGTAGCGAGAAGGTGACGCTCGAGCCACTCGGCCGCAAGGCCGTACGCCTTCAGCTCATTCGCGCGCTTCGTGAAGCCGTGGCCTTCGTCGTCGAACACGACATACTCCACGTCGCGCCCGAGTGACTTCAGCTTGTCCACCAGCTGGTCCGACTCGCCCTTGACGACACGCGGATCCGTCGCGCCTTGAATGACGAGCAGCGGCGTTCGTACGTTGTCAACGTACGTGATCGGCGAACGCTCCATCAGGAAATCTGCTTCCGTCTCCGGATCGCCGACGAAGCGCGCGATGAAACGCTTCCACGTCGGCGGCACCGCCTTGGCGAACGTGACGAGATTCGAAGGGCCAAAGATGTCCACCGCCGCCGCCCAGTACTGCGGCAGCCGCGTCACGCACGTCAGCACGGCGAAGCCGCCATACGAACCGCCGTACACGCCGATCCGCTCCGGCTCCACCCAGTCCTGGTCGCGAAGCCATTGCACCGCGTGCTCCCAGTCCTGCAGGTCGCCCCCGCCCCAGTCACGCTGCACGAGCCGCTGGTACGACTTGCCGTACCCCGTCGAGCCGCGGATGTTCGTCGCGAGCACCCCGATGCCGCGCGAGAGCAGGTACTGGTACAGCGGCTGGTAGACCGGCCGCTCCTGCGCCTCGGGGCCACCGTGGATCGACAGGACGACCGGGACCTTTCCGTCGACGTTGGGCCTGTACAGCCAGGCGG
>DASVEU010000084.1:0-7137 GCA_036380395.1 Gaiellaceae bacterium | reverse complement strand
TGGCTTGCCCGCGACGAGCATCGCCGCGGGAAGCTCCTTCCCGGCTTCCTCGCAGATCTCGTCGTCCTCGACCGCGACCCATACGAGCTCGAGGCCGAACAACTACCGGAAGTCAACGTCGTTGCGACGATGCTCGGCGGTCGCTGGGTGCACAACCCCCCTCCGTGGGCCTAGCTGACTACAATAAGGAAAGCCATGGCAATGCGGACCATGAATCCCGTTCACGAGTCGACGTCCTGCGCCGTCGCAGCGTGCGCCGCGATCATCGGCGCGAAGTGGACGGCGCTCCTCGTCCACGATCTTTCCGAAGGGCCCCGCCGGTTCTCCGAGCTCGAGCACTCCTGCGCCGGCATCAGCCCGCGCACGCTCTCCGAGCGTCTGCGGGCGCTCGAAGACGAGGAGCTCGTCCTACGTCGCAGCTATGCCGAGTCGCCGCCGCGTGTGGAGTACGAGCTGACCGAGAGGGGCGCCGCGCTGCTGCCGATCATCGAGGAGATGCGGCGGTTCGGCCATGCGTTCTTGACCGACTGAGCCACTCGGGCTCCGCCCACAGCTTCACGAGCTCGACGATCGTCGCGGTCGACGCTGCCATGTCCTGAACCGACGCCCACTCCAGCACGGAGTGGAACTGGTGGCCGCCCGTGAAGATGTTCGGTGTCAACAAGCCCCGCGCGCTCAACATCGAGCCGTCGGTGCCGCCGCGAATCGGCTCGCGCCAGGGCTCCATCCCCGCGCGCCGCGCCGCCTCGTCGGCCGCCTCGGTGACCGCGGGATCCGCATCGAGGAACTCCTTCATGTTGCGATAGCTCTCCTCGACCGTCACCGTCACGTGTGCGCGCGGCTCTTCTGCCGCGACCTCGTCTGCGAGCTTGCGCAATAGCTGCTCGTGCTCCTCGAGCTTCTTGGCGTCGAAGTCGCGCGCGATGAAACGCAGCTCGGCCTCGGCGGTCGTGCCCGCGATCCGTGTCGGATGAACGAAGCCTTCACGTCCCTCCGTCGTCTCCGGGGAGCGCTCGTCCTGAGGGAGGCGCTCCACGATTCTCGCTGCGAGCTTGATCGCGCTGACCATCTTTCCCTTCGAGGTGCCCGGATGGACACTCTGGCCCTCGATCCGGATGCGCACTTCCGAGGCAGCGAACGTCTCGTCGTCGATTCGACCGATTTCCGAGCCGTCGAGCGTGTACGCGAAGTCCGCCCCGAACTCCTCGATGTCGAAGTGGTCGACGCCGCGTCCCACCTCCTCGTCGACCGTGAAGCCGACGCGGATCGGAGCGTGCTCGATCTCCGGATGCGCCGCAAGGTACGCGACTGCGCCCATGATCTCCGCGACGCCGGCCTTGTCGTCCGCACCAAGCAGCGTCGTCCCGTCGGTGGTGACGATGTCGTGCCCCGTCCGCTCCGCCAGGATCGGGTTCTCGCTCGGACGCAGGACCTTGCGCGGGTCGCCGGGCAGGACGATGTCGCCGCCGTCGTAGTTGCGTATGACCTGCGGTTTCACATTGGTGCCGGATTCGTCGGAGCTCGTGTCCATGTGGGCGATCAACCCGACGGTCGGGCCCGCCGACCCGGGCACCGTCGCGAAGACGTACCCGTGCTCTGTGAGCTCGACGTCCTCGAGCCCGATCTCACGCAGCTCGTCGGCGAGGATCTTGCCCAGGTCGAGCTGCTTCGCCGTGCTCGGGTACGTCTCGGAGTCGTCGTCCGACTGCGTGTCGACCTGGACGTAGCGCAGGAACCGGCTGAGCACGTCGTCTGCGAGCTCGGCGGCGATCTGCGTCGGATACCGCGGATCAGCCAAGGGCGGCCAGCCCTCGGTAGAGCTCCGATGCGGCCGCCACCGCACGATCGATGTCCTGGACACGCAGCCGCTCGTTGGGGGAGTGGACGTTGCTCTCGCGCAGCGCGAAGCCCGTCCCGATCGTCGGAATGCCTTTCGCCGCGAGCGCCGGATAGATCGGCAGCGTGCCGCCGACACGCACGAGCAGCGGGCGCACCCCGGTCGCCCTCTTGAACGCTTCCATCCCGAGCTGGATCGCGGGCGAGTCCGCAGAGAAGACGCCGGGCGCCGCCGAGTTCTCGCGGATCAGCTCCACCTCCGCCGTCGCTGGCATCGCAGCGCGGATGAGCTTCTCCACCGTGGCGGCGATCGTCTCGGGATCCTGGCCCGGCGCCAGCCGAATTGTGAAGCGCGCCTCTGCCTCGACGATCAGCGTCGTGTTGAGGAACTCGGGCTTCCCCCCGCGGATGCCGTTGACGTCGAGCGAAGGCTCGGCCCACGTGCGGTCGTAGAAATCCTCTGCCGCCTTCGCGTCGAGCGGCGTCGCGCCTGCGTCGTCGAGCATCTCCCAGCCCTTTGGAAGGCTTTCGAGACTGTCGACCTCGGCCTGGCTCAGCGGCGTCCTGCCGACGCGGAGTGGGTCGGGCAGCAGTCCGTCACGCGCAGTCACCGCCGACAGTCCCTGCATCAGGACGTGGATCGCGTTGAGCGCCGCACCGCCGTAGTAGCCGGAGTGCATGTCGCGCTCGCCGGTCCGTACCTTCAGATGGAAGGCGACGAGGCCGCGCGTCGCTAGCCCGAACTCGGGCTGCTCCGGGCGCGTCATCCCACCGTCGAAGATGATGCAGACGTCGGCGCCGCGCTCGTCCGCCTCGAGGAAGTCGACGACCGAGTGACCGCCGATCTCCTCCTCGCCGTCCGTGACGACCCTGATGTTCACCGGCAGCGCGTTCTGCTCTCGAAGTAGCTGGGCGGCCTTCAGGAGCGTGAAGAGCTGGCCCTTGTCGTCGGCGATGCCGCGCGCGTAATACCAGCCGTCGCGTTCGGCGAGCTCGAACGGCGGCGTCTCCCAGAGGTCGAGCGGCGCGGGCGGCTGGACGTCGAAGTGGCCGTAGATCATCACGGTCGGCGCATTGCCGCCGTTCGCGTTCGCGGGAATGTCGCCGATGACGAGATCCCGCTCGCCGTAGGGGACGAGCTCGGCCTCCCCACCCGAACGCTTGACGAAGTCACGCACCCATTCGGCCGCGCGGCGCACGTCGGCTTGATGAGCTGGATCCGCGCTGACGCTCGGAATCGCGATGAACTCGCGCAGCTCGTCGACCCAAGTCTGCTCCACGGGCGGCGAGTCTACGTGGACCCTGCTCTGATTCTGGCTAGATCCTGCCCGCGACGATCGTGGAGCCGGCCTTGCCGCCCTGTGCGAACACAGGGGAGGCTAGGATCGCTGCCGCGAACGCCGCAACCAGGACACAGGCGACCTTCTTCCTGATATGGGGAAGTCTATTTGGCTATGCCACTTCGCGGAGCTTGACCGCGTCGGCGAGTGCCCGGAGCTTCTTCAGGCTCTGATTCTCGATTTGCCGGATGCGCTCGCGGGTGACGTTGAACGTCCGCCCGACCTCATCCAGCGTCCTCGGGTGCTGCCCGTCGAGCCCGTAACGCAGCTCCAGCACCTGGCGCTCCCGGCTCGAGAGCGTGCCCAGAATCTTGCGCAGGGTCTCCTTGCGCATCGTGATCTCGGCTTCCTCGTCCGGCAGCGGCAGGTTCGCGTCGGTGAGGAAGTGCCCGAACTCGGACTCGTCCTCGTCACCGACCGGTTTCTCGAGCGACACCGGGGTCTGGGCGCTGCGGCGGATGTGCTCCACCTCGTCGCCCGTGAGGTCGAGGTCTCTGCCGATCTCGACTGAGGTTGGCTCGCGGCCGAGCTCCGCGCGGAGCTTCCGTTCGGAGCGAACGATCTTGTTCAGCTTCTCGACCACGTGGACGGGCATCCGGATCGTGCGCGCCTTGTCGGCGAGCGCACGCGCGACCGCCTGGCGGATCCACCACGTCGCATACGTCGAGAACTTGAAGCCTTTGCGGTAGTCGAACTTCTCGGCTGCGCGAACGAGGCCGATCGTTCCCTCCTGGATCAGGTCGAGGAACGGCAGACCCTGGTTTCTGTACTTCTTGGCGATCGAGACGACGAGGCGAAGGTTCGCCTCGACCATCTCCTGCTTCGCGCTGTGGTCGCCGCGCTCGATCCGCTTCGCGAGCTCGACCTCCTGCGCGGCGGTGAGGAGATCGACCTTGCCGATGTCCTTGAGGAAGAGCTGCAGTGCATCGGTCGAAACCTCGCGAGGCGCCTCAACCGGCTGCTCTTCCTCCTCGACGGCGACCACCTCGATCTGGAGCTCCTCCAGAGCGTGGTAGAAGTCGTCGATCTGAGCAGGCTCGAGATCGAGCTCGTCGAGCGCGACGGCGATCTCGTCGGCACTCAGATGCCCGTTCTCTTTCCCCGCTTCCAGAAGCGCTTTTGCGTCATCCGTCTCCAAAAGATCGGTGACGGTCCTCGGTGATGCTACGGCTACCTCAGTTGCGCTCACTCCGTTCCCCCCTCCAGGACCGGCGTTTTAGCGATGCCGCACTGTGCCAGCTGGGTCGGACAACCGCCATAGGCCGAACGGCTCATCTTTGTGCCCGATGGTCCTAGGGCTTTCGACCTGCCTTGAGAAGAGTAGCGGCTCTCTTTCCGAGGAGGGTTCGTGGGCCTTGCGCACGGGCGAGGGCTAGCTCACGACGAGCCCGAGGCATGTCTCCGAAGTAGATCAACAGGAGCCCGAGGTGGAAGCGCACCGTCTGGGCCTGCGGAAAGCGGCGGGCGAGCGGGCCCAGCCGCGAAAAGGCCGCCGCCGGCCGGTCCTTGTCGTAGAGCCCGACGGCCGCCGCAGTCAGGGCCTCGGGGTCGTTCGGAGCGGCCCGGACCGCAGCGAGAAACTCGCGTTCCGCGGAGACGGGGCGCAAGACCTGCTGGTACGCGGAGCCGCGCAGCAGATGGGCCTGGACGACGTTCGTGACGCGGGTGAAGCTCGGGACGAAAGGCGGCAGGCCCGGGGCGCTGCCCGGATGACGGAGATCCTGGGCGCGGACGGCCGAAGGGGAATCGGGCTGGACACGCTCCGCGTCTTGCCAGGCGCGCGCCGCGTCGGCCTGCTGACCGGAAAGCGCGAGCGCTAGCCCGAGCTCGAGCTGGACGAGCGCGCTGTGGGGATAGCGCGCGGCGAGGATCCGCAACCGACGGGCGGTGCCCGCCGGCCAGGCCTTCAGAGCCTCGCGCACCTGTTGGGTCACCTCCGGCCGCGCGGTCGGGTCCGCAGCGAAAGGCGGCGGTTTGCTCGACTGCCGCTGGACGTCGCTCCGCGTTGCGAGCGTCACGCCGACCACGGTTCCGGCAGCGGCCGTGGCGGCGAGCCCGACGACAATCCACACTCTCACTCGCGCGCTCATCGCAGGCGACGCTAGCTCACGTGCGCAAAGCTATATTTCCTATAGCGATGCCGACGTATCGAGAACTCCTGCAGCAGACGCGGTCCGAGATCTCGGAGATCGACGCGACCCAGGCCCGGGACCGGATCGACTCGGGCGAGCCCGTCGTCGTCGACGTCCGGGAGCAGGACGAGTGGGACGAGGGCCACATCGCCGGGGCCGTCCACATCCCGCGCGGCCATCTGGAGTCCCGAATCGAGCGCCTGGCGCCCGATGCGAGCCGGCCAGTGGTCGTCTACTGCTCGGCCGGCAACCGCTCGGCTTTCGCGGCCAAGACGCTCGCCGACCTCGGCTACGAGGACGTCGTCTCGCTCGCCGGCGGATTCACCGACTGGAAGCGCAACGGCTTCCCCGTGCAGCTCCAGACCGGCCTGGACGCTCCACAACGCGCGCGCTACAGCCGTCACCTGCTGATCCCGGAGGTGGGCGAGGAGGGGCAGCTGAAGCTGCTCGACTCGAAGATCTTGCTCATCGGCGCGGGCGGCCTCGGCTCGCCCGCGTCCCTCTATCTCGCTGCCGCCGGTGTCGGTCGCATCGGGATCGTCGACGCGGACGTCGTGGACGAGTCGAACCTGCAGCGCCAGATCGTCCACTCGACGGAGTCGCTCGGCGAGCCCAAGGTCGAGTCGGCGAAACGCGCGATCGAAGCGCTCAATCCCGACGTCGAGGTCGTCGCTTACAAGGAGCGCCTCACCTCGGAGAACATCGAGCGGATCCTGGCCGACGGCTGGGACGTGATCGTCGACGGCGCCGACAACTTCCCGACGCGCTACCTCGTCAACGACGCGTCCGTCTGGCACAAGATTCCGGTCGTCCACGGATCGATCTACCGCTTCGAGGGTCAGGTAACGGTCTTCAAGCCGTACGAAGGCCCCTGTTACCGCTGCCTCTTCCCCACGCCGCCACCGCCGGAGCTCGCGCCGTCGTGCGCAGAGGGCGGTGTGCTCGGCGTGCTTCCGGGCGTGATCGGTTCGCTGCAGGCAAGCGAGGCGCTCAAGCTCGCGCTCGGGATCGGCGAACCGCTCATCGGCCGCCTTCTCCTCTTCGACGCACTCGCCGCGACGTTCGACGAGGTGAAGCTACGGCGCGACCCGGAGTGTCCGGTCTGCGGCGAGCATCCGACGATCACCGAGTACGTCGACTACGTCGAGTTCTGCGCAGGCACGAGGGAGCCGGCATGACAAAGGTCCGGATCCCACCGACACTGCGTGAGCAGGCAGGGGGCCAGCGTGAGCTCGCCGCCGAGGGCGACACTGTGCGCGAGCTGCTCGAGGACCTGATGGGACGGTTCCCGGCGCTCCGCACGCAGCTCGTCGAGGACGGTGACATCGCACCGTTCGTGAACGTTTACCTCGAGGGCGAGGACGTGCGCACGCTCGACGGGCTCGACACCGAGGTGCGCCCCGGCTCGACCGTGATCCTGCTACCGGCCATGGCCGGTGGCTAGGACGCGCGTAGCGCGCAACCTCCTCGAGCTCGTCGGCAACACTCCGCTCGTCGAGCTACAGCCTGTCGGCGACGTCCAGGTCTACGCGAAGCTCGAAGGGCAGAACCCGACCGGCTCGATCAAGGACCGCATCGCCAAGGCGATGATCGAGGCGGCTGAGGCAGCCGGGGAATTGGAGCCGGGACGAGAGCTGCTCGAACCGACGAGCGGCAACACTGGCATCTCGCTGGCGCTCGTTGCCAAGCTGAAGGGATATCCCCTCACGTGTGTCATGCCGGAGAACGCGACCGAGGAACGCAAGCGACTGCTGCGCCTCTACGGCGCGAACATCGTCTTTTCACCCGGCGACGAAGGATCGAACGGTGCAGTGCGCCTCGCGCTCGAG
>DASVEU010000083.1:0-3795 GCA_036380395.1 Gaiellaceae bacterium | reverse complement strand
GCCGTCGGCCGTGTTCATCAGTGTCACGGGCTTGTTCTCCCGCAGCGTGACCGTCTGCGCGCCGGATGAGTACGAGCCTCCGGCGATCGAGATCTTCGCCGTGTGGGCGGTCACCGACACCAGGTGGAACACCGGAGTCGGCTGCGGGAAGTCGGTCTTCGTCGCAACCGTGTAGAGCGTCCCGTTCACCGAGATGACTGCGCTGCCCGGCGCTGGGGCGTTGCCGTGGACGGCCGGCGCCCTGGGCCCGGCGCCTCCTCCGCTTGAGGAGCTGCCGGATGACCCGGTCGAAGAAGAGGGGCTCGGCGTGTCGCTGAGCTGCTGCGAGAACGGATCCTTGCTCACGAAGCGGCTGAATGACGCGAGTTGGCCGTCCTGCACGGTCGTTGCGGGGGCTGCGGCCAGCGAGCCCGTCGAGTCCGTCGCCGGGCCAGGCTGCTGAGCACCGCCCAACGTCGGTGCGGCGAGTGTGGGAGCACCGGCAGGGGTGGTCGCCGTCGCGGCCGTGGGTTGGACCGGCGGCGGCGGGGTCTTCATCATCTTCATGACTCGGGGTACCTGAAAGGCCATCAACCCGAGGAAAGCCACGCCGAGCACCGCGGCGATGATCTTCTGCTTCTTCTGCTTTGCCTTGAGCGGATCGACGTGTTTCTTCGCCATCAGGGAGCTCCTGTCGCCGACGCGCCGCTCGGGGGCGTCTCGGTCGTGGTCGTGGTCGTGGCCGCGGTCGTCGTCGTGGTCGTGGTCGGCGTCGTCGGAATCGGGGCCGTGGCCGGCACGCCTGTTCCATAGACGAACGCGTCGATGACGAGGGTGGCCTGGATCTGGGGGAACTTCAGCGTGCTCTCGTTGAACGTCAGGGTGTCGACCGAGAACAGGCGGCCGGTTGCGTCGAGGCGTCCGGCGTGCACGGACACGAGCGAGCGGAGGCGATAGAGGAAGTCCGCCAGGTTGTAGAAGTTGCCCTGGAACGTGACGGAGATCGGCAGCACCGTGTAGCTCGCGATCGGAGCGATCGTCTGCGGCGAGATCGAATCGAAGCGAATGCCGGTGTCACGCGCGAGCTGGCTCAGCTCGAGGAGGAGGTCGGGCATGTCTGTCCGGTCCGGCATCGCCTTCGCGAGCCGGTAGACGTCCGCCACCTCGATCTTCGGAGCCGCGCGCGCGGCGGCGACCTGCTGGTGGTACGCGTCGATCTTCGCCTGGACCTCCGTCGCCTGAGTCTTCAAGGAAGTGACCTTCGCGCCCTGCGGGCGCACGAGGAGGAACCACCCGGCCAGGCCGAACACCAGGACTGCGCCGACCATGATCCCGATCAACGCCCCGGGGGAGAGCGCCTTGATGCGTTTCATGATCGTGTCCATGTCGATCTTCATGCGCCCGGGGCTCCGGAGACCTTGATGTCGGCTGCGATCGAGAAGTCGACGACGTTCTGACCGCCGACCTTTGTGAGGGTCGAGCTCTGGAGCTGCACGTTCGTCAGATCCGGGACGACCTGCAGCCGTGACAGCAGTCGCGCGACTCCGTCGTGCGAATAGGTGCGGCCCTGGATGGTGAACTGGGAGGGAGCGCCTCCAGGCGAGCTCGTCGAAACGTTCGTCAGCGGCGAGATCGGCGACTTCGCAGTCAGAGTTGTCAGCCAGACATCGTCGGGAAGCACGAGCGAGAACTCGCGAAAGACCCGGTCCCAGGCGACGCGGCTCGTCAGCGCGGTGCTCAGTGCGCTCACGCGGGCGCTCTGCTCGCCGGCAAGCTGCTGCTGTGCGACGGAAGGCCCTGCGGGAGGCGGCGGGAGCGCCTGGTACTGGCGGTTCAGATCGTCAAGTTTCCGTTGCTGAGCTGCGACCTTACCGCTGCCCATCATGAACATCGCGCCGAGAACCGCTGCGACCAGAACGGCGGAGCAGGCGCCGATCAGGACCGGGAGGCTCTCCTTTTTGATCGTGCGCTGGTTTTGATCTCGCGGCAGGAGGTTGACGGCACGCACGGCGCTAGTCCTCGATCCCGAGTCCGATGGCGACGGCCAACGAGCCGATCTGCTCCGGCTGGCCGACCTTCTTCGAAACCTTCATCCGCGCGAGCGGATCGCCGACTCGGACGTGTACGCCGATCAGGCGCTCTAGCTCGCCGGAGATACCGGGCAGGTGGGCAGTGCCGCCCGTCAGCACGATCTCGCCGATGCCCAGCGAGCCGGGCTGGTTCTGGTAGTACTGGAGCGAGGATACGAGCTCGCGGGCGAACGTCTGAATCGCCCTGCGCATGGCCTCGCGAGCGTTCTTCGCCTGATCAGAGGTGAGACCATCGGGCACCATCTCGTCCGTCAAGGCAAGCGCCCGCTTTACGCCCTCGACTTCGGACGGCGCGGCGTCGATTGCCCGGGCGATCGCCACGTTCAGCGCGGAACCACCCCATTCGAGAACACGCGTGAACTCGCAGACCCGTCCATCCGACACGGCAAAGGTCGAGCGCTCGTGACCGATCGCAACCACGACGAGAGCGGCCGACGCATCGGTACCGACGCCGTCCTGCGGCGCCTGCAGCGCACGCAAGAGCGCGAACGCCTCCAGGTCGATCCCGGCGAGGGTGATGCCCGCCTTCTTGCAGGCATCGACGTAACGGTCGATCAGTTCGCGGTACGCAACCACTAGCAGGACGCGCTTGATCGACTGGCCGTCCTCGCCGACGCTTTCGCCCAGCACCTGGTAATCGAGCACAGCCTCGTCGATCGGGATCGGCAGCGTTTCCTGTGCGCGGAAACGGATCGCGTTGGCGAGCTGCTTCTGGTCCTCGATGCCGGCGATCTCGAAGGTACGGACGCCGATCCTGTTGTTGGCGATCCCGAGCCGAACGCCCTTCTTGGGCAAGCCATGCTTCGTGAAGAAATCTTTGAGCGCCTCGGCGAGCGCGTCGGGATCGCGCAGCTCTCCCCCGACGACGATGCCCGCCGCGAGAGGCTCGCGCGCCACCTGGAGCAGCTCTGCCGAGCCGTTGTTCGAGACACGCGCCGCAGCCAGCTGCGACGCGCCGATCTTCAAGCCGATGATGCGGCCCTTGCTGCTGCCGCCCTCGACCTTCACCTTCGGAGACTTGTGTTTACGCTCCTTGGGCTCTTTCGGCTGCTTGGGCTCTTTTGTCTTCGGGGCGCGCTCGGCCTTCACCTTCGGGGCCTTCTGCTTGCGCTCCTTGACGGGCTTGTCACGCTTCCTGCCGCCGAGCGAGAGCTCCTTCTTCCAGAACGGCGCCTTTGCAGCGTCGTCGGCGAGGGGAGGCAGGTCGGCTGCGGCGACGGGTGGGTGGACGTCGACCGACGGAGTCGGCACGGGGACGATCGCCGTCGGAGCTTCGTCGGGCTTGGCGCGCCTCTTGCCGCCGAATGAGAGCTCCTTCTTCCAGAACGGCACCTTTGCCGCGTCAGCGGCGAGGGGAGGAAGGTCGGCTGCGGTGACGGGTTCGTGGACGTCGACCGACGGAGTCGGCACGGGGACGATCGCGGTCGCAGCCTCGGCGATAGGTGCCGGCGGCAATGACGGCGGGGCATTCCAGGGTTCGGCTTCGACCTCGAGGCTCGCCGGGGTCTCCGTGGGCGCCGGCTCGTCGGCGACTTCCTCTTCGACCGTGATGGGCTCTTCGGCGACGGCTTGTTCAGCGGGGATGGGCTCCTCTTCGGCAGCGGGCGGATCGTCCGAGGGCTGCTCGGCGACGGGCTCGGCCTCCGGCTTGCGGCTGAACGAAACCTCCTTCTTCCAGACGTCCTCCTCGGCCGCCGGCTCGAGGGCGGCAGCAGAGAGATCCTCG
>DASVEU010000082.1:0-2260 GCA_036380395.1 Gaiellaceae bacterium | reverse complement strand
TCTTCGTAGGCGTGGTCCCGATAGCGAGACGGGATGAAGTCCTCGCGACGCACGGTGAGCATCGCCCTGCGGAGCCGCTCGGAGCGAAGGAGCCCGCGTCGCCCGAGCTCCCCGATCTTGGCTTCCCGCTCCCGCCGCAGGCCCTCGTCGCCCTTGATCGGCTGGCGCGGCGGCGGAATGACCCACCCGCTGTTCATCGGCTTTTTAGCTTAGGCCGAGTGCGGCACGGATTTCGTCGTCCTCGATCGAGGCTCCCAGTGGAAATGTGCCCCTCGCCCGCTCCCCGTTTGCGCAAGACGCGGCAGCGCCGGGACGGCTTAGACGGCGCTGTTGGTCCGCGCGCAAAGCGCAAGTGGCCACGGCGTACCAGGGTCGCGGGGCGCCCGGATCACGTCACGCGCTTGCCGTCGACGAGGAGAGGTTCGGCGAGCCTCCGCGGTTGTGAGCCATCCTCGCTGAGGATCGGCTCGGCCGAATATTGCGCCACGTAGACGCGACGCATGCGGTCCGTCGTATTGGGGCCGCTGCGGTGAAAAAGGGTCGACGAGAAGCAGGCGATGCTCCTGGCCGGCACGCTCACCGCGTAGCCCGGGTCGTCCCCGAAGTAGCCGACCAGGTCGTTGCTCTCCTTGTCGCGGACGTGCTTCACGACGTCTCGCGTGGCGGCGCGCGAGTAGGGCAGCAAATACACGGTGCCGTTCGCTTCTGTCATCTCGTCGAGCGCGATCCAGCAGGTGAGATATGGCCGGTGCGCGTAGTCGATGAAGCCCGAGTCCTGGTGCCAGCTGAACTGCATTCCCTTCTCGGCGGCCTTCACGACGTACTGCTCGTTGAACAGGTAAACGGTGTCGCCGAGCGCCGCCTGGGCGATCTGGGCCATGAGGTCTGAGCACAGAAAGCGCTCGACTGCGGGGCTCTTCTTGTATGCGTGGAGGAAGTAGCGCCTGCCGCGGTGGTCGAGGTCGAGCTTGTCGACGCCGAGGCGATCCATCTCCCGCTCGCGCGCTTCGATGACACGCTGGCACTCGCCGCGCAGCGTGTCGAGATCGCCCGGGGGCACGATGTCCCTCAGGACAAAGAAGCCCTCCTCGCGGAACTGACGCGCGTGCTCGGACGTGACGAGCGGAGTTGAGACGGTCATGTTGTCCTCCGGTGATCGTTGACGATCACACGATCTGCGGTTCCGGCTGGCATGTCTTCGCGGAAGTGCGCGACTTCTTATCGTTTCTTGCGATGATCGACGACCTCGGAGTTCGGGCTGGCCTGGACGGACGCGTGGTTCGGCACACGGCCGGCGACGTCCGACCCCGCGCCCATCGGCATGCCGAGCTCGAGCTCAACCTCGTCGTCCGCGGCACCGCCTCCTACCTGCTGGGCGATCGGCGCTATGCGCTCACGCCCGGCACGCTGACCTGGCTGTTTCCCGGTCAGGATCACGTCCTGGTCGACGAGTCCGCCGACCACGAACTCTGGTGGGCGGTCTTCCGGCCCGCTCTCGTCGCTCGGATCGCGACTACCGCACGAGCGCGACCCCTGGGCGAGGACGATCCCGTCGGGCAGTTCTCGCGCCGGCTCGACTCCGGCAGAGTTCGCCGTCTCGGCGCCGTCTTCCACGAAGTGCACGATGCGGAGACGGTGGACGACGTTCTTGTCAACACCGGCTTGGCGTATCTGCTGAGCTTCGCCTGGCACGCGTTTCTCGACAGCGACGACATCGTCGAAGGCGTCGATCTGCATCCGGCGGTCGAGCGGGTCGCTCGCACACTGCGAGCCGACCCAAACGCAGGCGACCTCGCCACGCTGGCACGAGCCGCGAGCCTAAGCCCCTCGCACCTGAGCCGGATCTTCAAGGAACAGACCGGCGTGTCGATCACCCGGTTCCGCAACCAGCAGCGACTTCAGCGTTTCCTGCGTCTCTACGGCAGAGGGCGGCGCACCACGGCGCTTGCCGCGGCCCTCGAGGCCGGCTTCGGCAGTTATGCCCAGTTCCACCGCGTCTTCCGCGAGCACGCGGGACGGACTCCGTCCGCGTTGCGCACCGCCGCCGACGATGATCTGACCATGGGGGACTATCTCTGAGCGCGCGCGGCGCCTCCTGACGCAGCCCGCGGACTGCTGCTCCCAGCTCGGACGAAGTGCACACTCTCCGTCGGGACCCGCTAGCGCTTTCGCGTGCGAGCAGCACCAGCACCAGTCCCGACTGCTGCTTTGGACGACGGGCAGGCGTCTCGCGTGACGAGGTCGTCGCTTCCGCAAATCG
>DASVEU010000081.1:0-13132 GCA_036380395.1 Gaiellaceae bacterium | reverse complement strand
ATGCGCTCCTCGCCGCCCAGGGTCCTTGCGTCGCTCTCCTTGAGCGCCGCCGCCGCGAGCCGCGATGCGACCTCTCCCGCCTGGGCGCCGCCCATACCGTCGGCGATCGCAAAGAGCGGCGGCTCGCAGACGTAGGCGTCTTCGTTCCGCCGGCGCTTGCGCCCGGTATCCGTGATCACCCCGACATGGCCGAGACCCGTCACTGCTCGTACCTGAGATCCGTCTCGCCGATCCGGACGACGTCCCCGCGAGCCAGCCGGTGAGGCCGGTCGAGCCGTGTGCCGTTGAGATATGTCCCGTTCGTCGAGCCCAGGTCCTGAACCCAGACGCCGTCCTGGCGCGGCTCGAAGCGCGCGTGTCGAGCGGAGGCGTATTCGTCCGTGGCGATCGCAATGTCGTTTTGATTCCCGCGCCCGATCGTCAGCTGCACGGAGTTCAGCTCGAAGTCCTCACCGGTCTCAAGGTCGGCGCTCCTCACGACGGTGAGACGCCCGGTGTGCAGCCCGGGCCGCGAGGCCTGCATGCCCGCGGCCGCGGACGGAGCGAGCACGAAGCTCTCCTGGGGAAGGCGCAGATCGCGGCTCGCAGTCCGCACGATTCGCCAGATGAACGTGTAGAGCAGGACGAGGAAAGCGATCTTGAGGACGAGTAGAACTTCGTCGACCGCAGCCGAGTCGAAGATCAACTTCACGGGTGCTCCTGGCTGAACCTCACCTCGGTCGACCCGACCGTGATCGTGTCGCCGTCGTTGAGCTTGGCACGCTTCACCCGCTTCCCGTTCACCTCGAGCCCATTCGTCGAGCCGAGGTCGACGATCCAGTAGGACGCTCCCTCCTGACGCAGCTCGGCATGCCGCCGCGAGACGTTCGTGTCCGACAGCTGGATGTCGCAGTCGCGCGACCGTCCCATTACGACGCGACGCTGCTTCACCTCGTAGCGCGTGCCGTCGAAGCTCAGCGTCACCAGGTCCGGCTCGAGGCCCAGCTCCTCGGCGCTGACGGCCTGCGTCGGAACCGGAGCCTGCGGCTTGTAGATCATCGTCGCGCCGGGTGCCACCTCTCCTGCCGGCTCGCCTTCGGCGTCGGCCTTGCGCCGGTCCGGCTGCACCATCCGGGTCGCGATGCCGAATTCACCCACGTCGAGATCGGCATCCGTCTCCATGAGGACGCGGACCGGCGAAAGGAGCGCGTAATCCTCGCGGCGGGAGTGCTCGGAGAGGTACTCCTGGAGCTCGCCCCTCAAATTGTCTTCGTAGCTCGAGAACTGCTCGCGATCGTCCGGAGAGAGGTACACCGTGTACTCGTTCGGCACGTAGACACGAGAGACCGAGATGTTTCGGTGCTCGTCCATCTCCTTCGCGAGCTTCCGCGCAAGCTCGACCGGTTGGACATTCGTCCGGAACGCGCGGCCGAAAATCCCCTCGAAAAGGGATTCGATTTTTTGTTCGATTGCGCGGAGGACCATGTCCGGGAATACCCGGCAAGCGATGCTAACGCACCGCTACCGCCAGGCAGGTGGCCCACACGACTACCACGAGCGGGGCAACCGCCACCCCCGGCGCCAGGAGCAACGCCGCGACCAGGAACGCGGCTCCCAGCCCGGCGATCGCCCAGAGCCCCCGCGCCCGCGCCAGGGGCAACAGGACCGCTACCGCCGCGAGGACGATCGTCATCACGGCAAGAGCGGGCCTAGAGAGCAGCGCCCCCCACAGGGCCGACACGACAGTGAACGGGTCCCCGCTCGCGGCGATCCCGAGGTCCGGTGGAGAGGCGCTGTCGAACGGCAGCGGCGAACCTCGGATCCCCGCGACGATCCCGGCGGTCAGCACGGCCGCTGTGGCCTGCACCGCCCGCCGTGACGGGGAGCGTATGGACAGTGCGGCCAGTGGGAAGAGGCCGACGCCTGCGATCGGCGCCAGGAGTGCCCCAAGCGAGAAGAGGAGACCGCGCTCCGGCTCACGCCACATCGTTGCCAGGAGCCCGAGCGCGATCACGGCGTAGAGGACTGCCGCACCGAGGGCAAGGTTCCCGAGCGGCAGGATGGGCACGGCCAGCGCGAACGCGAGGCCGAGTCGAGCGTCGACGATCGTGCCGGCAGCGGCGAGCGCTGCGAGACCGAGCGGCCACCCTGAAGGGAAGAACGGGAGTGCCCACGCAGCCCAGCCTGCGACAGCCGCCGCGAGCGCTGCGGGGACAAGCCGTGGCACGACTGCAGGCACTGCGATGGTCTGGCCACGGCCACCACGCGAGCGCCGGCGCTTTTGCCGTACGAGGCGGAGGGTTCCGGCCAGTACAGCCGCGCTCGGCCGCCGGGAGGGATCGAGATTCAAGGCGCCGTCGACCGCGGCCAGCAGAGGCTTCGGCAGATCCGGCCGCGCCGTCTCCAGGCGCGGGGCCCCCGACTCAATTGCCCGCGCCGTCTCGAGCAGAGAACCGCGCCAGAACGGGTGCCGGCCCGCCAGCGCTTCCCAGAGCATGAGTCCGACCGCCCACACGTCTGCCGCCTCTGTCGTCAACCCCCCGGCGAGGCGTTCCGGGGCGATGTAGGCAAGCGTGCCCGGCACGTCGCCTTGCGCGGTCAGGGTCTCGGCCTGCTGGATCTGAGCCAGGCCGAAGTCGAGCACACGCACCGACACACCTCTCCCTTCTGCGAGCAGAATATTCGACGGCTTGACGTCGCGGTGAACGATCCCGCGCGAGTGCGCGTGCGCAAGTGCCTCGAGCACCTGGGCGCACGCTTCGATCGTGGAGCCATCGTTCAGCTCGCCGCCGCGGAGCGCCTCGCGAAAGGTCCGCCCGGGGACGTACTCGTAGGCGATGTAGACATGCTGGGAGTCACGGCCGAAGCCATAGGCGCGCTGACAGGAGGGATGGCGCAGACGGGCGGCAGCCTCGGCCTCGCGCTCGGCGCGGGATGCCGCCTTCCCCTCACGGGGCACGATCTTGAGTGCGACGTCGAGCCCGTTCTGCTCGTCCCTGGCTAGCCAGACGGAGCCAGAACCGCCGCTCCCGAGCGGCCTCAGCGGGCGGTAGCGCCCGAGGACGAGCTCGCTCTGGACAAGGGCTGGGGCTGCGTTGGACACCGGCTCTCCAGGGTTGGCGGGGGCAAGAACAAGTCCTTCACCCGTCGAGAACGGACGAGGTACGGGTTAGAGTGAACGCCGCTTCGGCTGGGACTCTCCCGGCCGCCCCTTTCCCATGACCGAGCGCGACTCAGACATCGAATTCGACTTCTTCGACGAGCCGGAGACCGAAGAGGCTTCGCAGCGCGTGCGCACCCCCCGGCGCCCACCGCCGGGCGGGCCCCGCCGGCCGATCCGGCCACCGCAGGGCGTGATCCCGATGCTCCGCCTCGCCGGGCTGATCGCCTTTCTCATCCTCGCCGTCGTCCTGCTCGTCGTCGGACTGCGGGGCTGCGCGTCCAGCGGGAAGCACGCCAAGTACCAGGGATACCTCCAGAACGTCCGCGCCATCGCGAAGCGCTCCGACCAGATCGGCAAGGATCTGAATACGGCGCTCAGCGCGACCGGCATCAAGGAGTCCGATCTCGAGGCGAAGCTCGGCAGTCTTGCTGCGCAGGAGCAGCAAGAGGTCGCGCAGGCGGTCCAGCTGAAGCCGCCCGGCCCGCTTCAGGTCGAGCATGACCACCTCATCGAGGTGCTCAAGCTTCGCGCAAGCGGGCTCAGCCGGCTGGCCGATGCATTCCGCCAGACTGCGACGGCGAAGGCGCGCACCTCGACGACCTCCGGCCGGCTTATTGCGGATCAGGCGCGCCTCCTGATCGCGAGCGACGTCAACTGGGACTACTACTTCAAGGAGCCGACTCGGCTCGAGCTGCAGAGCCAGAACATCAGCGACGTCGGCAGCGTCCCCGACTCCAGCATCATTCCGAACCCCGAGCTCGCGAGCACCCAGGCGATGACGCAGATTTGGCTGCGCGTCCACGGCGCGGCGACAGGCGGGTCGTCGACAACCGGAAACCACGGCAGCGCGCTCGTCTCAGTGACGGCGCTTCCCGACGGCAAGAAGCTCAGTGCAAGCGGCGCGGCGAGCGACAACCAGATCACCGCGTCGACCGACCTTGCGTTCCAGGTGGTGGTGTCGGACTCGGGTGACTTCCAGGAGTTCAACGTCGGCGTGACGCTGACCATCCAGAAGTCACCGAAGTCGATCGTGATGCGCAAGAAGATCGATGTGATCAACGCCGGCGAGTCGAGGACGGTCACGTTCACGAACATCGACATCAACGGGCTGTTCGGGCTGCCGACGACGGTCAAGGTCGATGTCGCGCCGGTGCCAGGCGAGAAGACGACGACGAACAACTCGGCCGACTACAAAGTCATCTTCTCCCTAGGAGGTTAGTGCCTCTCTCGACCGCGGAGTGGATCGCGATCGGGGCGTGCGTCGCTGCGGCAGTCGCGCTGCTCGTGGCCGGTCTCGCCTGGTGGAAGCTGCGCGCCATCCGGTCGTCCCAGCTCGTGCTGCTCGGAGGAGGGAAGCAGGACCTGGTCGACTTCGCAGTCTCGCTCCAGGGACGAATCGACGACCTGCATCGAGCCGTGGACGAGATCGCTGCGGGCCTGTCGCGGGTCGATCGCCGCGTCGACACGACGGTCTCCAAGACCTCGCTCGTCCGCTACGACGCCATCGAGGGCGCCGGTGGGCACCAGTCGGCCTCGATCGCCCTGCTGGACGCCGGCCGCAGCGGGGTGATCCTGACCGCGATTCAGGGCCGCGACTACGCCAGGATCTATGTCAAGGAGCTCGACCACGGCAGGCCGTCCGTGGCGCTGTCTCCGGAGGAGGAACAGGCCGTCGAACGGGCCATGGCCGGGTGACCGAGGCGCCGCTTGCGGTGCCTCCACCAAGACGCACGTGCTCTGCACGTGCGTCCGTCGGAAATGACCAGTCGACCCGACCGACCTCTCTTCGCGTACGACCGGAGTCCGCTCAGCTACATTTCCGCCTAGATGCAGCAGGTTCTGGTTTTGAACGCGAGTTACGAGCCGCTGAATGTCACATCCGTGCGGCGTGCCCACGTGCTTGTGTTCAAGGGGAAGGCCGAAGTGATCGAGGAGCTCGACCAGCCGCTGCACTCAGCGACCGACACGTACCCGTGGCCACACGTGATCCGGCTCGTGGCCTACGTGCGCGTGCCGCGGGCCGTCCAGCGCAAGATCTCCCGGCGCGCGCTCTTCGCGCGCGACAGTTGGCGTTGCGTCTACTGCGGGACCACCGCGGGCCGGCTGACGCTCGACCACGTCATCCCGAGATCGCGCGGTGGGGAATCGATCTGGGAGAACGTCGTAACGGCGTGTGCGCCGTGCAACCACCACAAGGGGAACCGCACGCTGGAGGAGGCGCGCATGGAGCTCGTTCATCCGCCGAAGGCTCCTGCCCCGGTGCTGTTCATCCGCCTTGCCGCACCGAAGATCCCGAACGGTTGGCAGCCCTATCTCGCTCACTTCGGCGGCGCGGCAACCTCCACGGCTTAGTCGTCCGAGTCGCGTTCGACCGGCAGGCCGAGCTGCTCCCACTCGCTCCAGGACCCCGGGTAGAGCTTGCCGTCGCGACCGCTGAGGTGGAGGCGGTGCAGCAGCACGGTTGCGGTCACGCCTGACCCGCAGTAGGCGACGAGCTCACCCTCCGGCAGCTCAGGCGGCGCTTTGTTCCACGGCGCGGTGAGCGCACCTGGGATCCGGCCGGGCACCTTGTCGATCGGATTGGGCTCGCCGCGCCAGCGGGGCGGGAGACGCGCATCCACGACGACCAGGTCGTCCCGGCGGCGGTCGAGCTCCTCGGCCTCGATCGTGTCGTCGTCGCGCCGACCCAACGTCAGCTCCGCCGGCTCGATTGCTTCCGTGCCTGCGATGAGTGGTCCGTGCCAAGACTCGAGGTCGACCACCGCGCAGCGTTCGTGGCCGAAGTGACGCAGCAGCCACCAGAGCCGTTCGGCGCCACCCATGTTCCCGTACGCGACGACGAACACCTCGTCGCCGATACCTGCTCGGATCGCCGCGCTCGCGAACTGTTCTGGATCCGGCAGCGGATGTCTGCCGCGAAGACCCGGCGGTGACGACAGATCGGTGTCCACATCGAGAAAGCTCGCGCCGGGGATGTGGCCGCCGAGGTAGAGCTCGCGGCCGCGCTCCGGTTTGCCGAGCTCCCAGCGGCAGTCGACGAACTGATACTTCATCTCGCCGCATCTTTACCGGGAAAGCTCGAGGGCGCCGCTGAGTTCGCGGCGCCCTCGAGGAAGCGGTCGCTAGCCGGGCGCCGGTTCGGGCTGAGCGGCGGGCACCGCGGGAGCAGTCGACGTGTGCCCGTTCCCGTGGGAGAGGCCGAGATGGCCGTGCGTCTCGGTGCCGTAGCCACCGGGGACAGGGATGTAGAACTCGGGGTAGCCCCACATGCCGTGTTCCGAGACATCGAGACCTGCCGTCTCAGTCTCCGGCTCGACACGGATTCCCCACACCCGCTTCATCACCCAGAGCGATCCGAATGAGGCGGAGAACGTGAACCCGCCGACTGCGACGAGGCCGAGCGCCTGCACGCCGAGCTGATGGAAGGAGCCCGTGTAGACGAGCCCGCCCGTGCCGGTGGCGAGATTCGATGCCAGCGCGGGCACCGCGAACAAGCCGGTCGCGAGTGTCCCCCACACGCCTGACATCCCGTGCACGGCGACGGCGCCGATGGGATCGTCGATGCCGATCCGCTCGACGAACAAGACGCCTGCAACGGCGATCCACCCGGATACCCCGCCGATCACGATCGCAGCCCACGGGGCCACGAACCCCGAGGCGGCGGTGATCGCGACCAGCGCAGCGAGGACGCCGTTCAGCATCATCGACACGTCGGGCTTGCGCAGGATCAACCACGCGCTCGCGATGCCGCCGATCGCGCCGGCGGCAGCCGCGATGTTGGTCGTCAACGCGACATAGCCGAAGTAGCCGATGCGATCGCCAGTGACGACACCGAGTGTCGAGCCTGGGTTGAATCCGAACCAACCGAACCAGAGGATGATCGTCCCGAGCACCGCGTACGGCATGTTGTGACCCGGGATCGGGTTCGCGCGGCCGTCACGGCCGAACTTCCCGATCCGCGGCCCGAGCAGCAGCGCACCCGCGAGGGCGGCGAGCGCGCCCTGGTAGTGCACGACCGTCGAGCCGGCGAAGTCCTGCATGCCCTTGCCGAACAGCCAGCCGCCGGCGTGCCAGATCCAGTGCGACGTCACCGAGTAGATGAGCGTGAAGATGACGCCGAACGCGGGGTAGACCCAGAGCTTCGCCCGCTCGGCCATTGCACCCCAGACGATCGCGAGCGAGACGCCCGCGAAGACGACCTCGAAGAGATAGCCGCTGGCCGCCGGGATGCCGGTGAAGAACGAGTACGGCGCCTGGCCGATCGCGAGCAGCTCATTGCTGGAAGGGAAGAAGCCGCTCGTCCCGACAAAGCTGTTGCCGTCTCCGAAAGCGATCCCGAAGCCGACCGCCCAGTAGACGATCGAGCAGACCGCGAAGATGAGGACGTTCTTGCCGGCGATGTGCGCCGCGTTCTTCATTCGCGTCAGCCCGGCCTCGAGGAAGGCAAAGCCCGCCTGCATGAACATCACGAGGATCGCCGCGATGACGACCCAGATCGTGTTCGCCGCAATCAGTAGATCCTTACTAGGCATTTAGGCTTCCACCTCCTTCTCGAGCTTCGCGCCCGTTCGGTTGTGCGTGACGTTCTCGATCGCCGACGTCCACACGAGGCCGTCGCCGGATTCGTTGCCGCTGCGCGCCGAGTCCACGATCGCCTCGACGACTGCGTCGGCGAGCTCGTCTTCGACGATGAACGTGAGCTGCGCCTTCGGAAGGAACCGCGATTCGAAGATGCGACCGCGGTACTCGTGCGTGACGCCACGCTGGCGTCCGTGCCCGATCGCCTCGATCACCGTGACACCGATGTGACCCGTCGCATGCTCGACCGCGTCGATCACCGTCTCCACGCGCTCGCGGATCACGACTGCCTCGACCTTGGTCATGCCGACCACCCCTTGTGGCTCTGAGCCACAAGCACACGAGACTTGGCGTGTGTCGGCTCACCCACAGGGAAGCGACCACCCGAAAACCACTTAGTGGCTCTGAGCCACAAAGTCATGAGACCACCTCGCTTCTTCGCTCGAGGAACATCGTGTCCCGCCAGATTCCGTCGCGCTTCGCAACGCGCTCGCGCGTCCCGACGACGCGGAACCCGCAACGCTCGTGCAGCGCGAGCGAGGCACGATTCTCCGGGAAGATCGACGTCTGGATCGTCCAGATCCCGGTGGCCTCGGCGCCCGCGATCAGCTCCTGCAGCAGTGCCCGGCCGATGCCGAGGCCGCGCGCTTCACGCCCGACGTAGACGCTGTCCTCGACGACGCCGACGTAGCACCGCCGCGTCGATGCGGGCGACAGGGCCGCCCACCCCACGACCTCGCCGAGCAGGTCGGCCACAAGCCGGTGGCCCCAGAGGTGAGCCGCGTCCCAGGCTTCCCAGGAGGGAACCTCCGTCTGGAACGTCGCCATCCCGTCGCGCATCCCGTCCCAGTAGATCTCTGCAACAGCCCGCCAGTCCTCCGGCTCGAGGTGCCGGAGCTCAACGGACGGCGGATCTGCAAGCGTGTCGTTTGGCCGTACACCGAGCTCCAACACGTTCGCCTCCTTTCAGCAGTCGTAGTAGAGGGAGAACTCCGCGGGATGGGGCCGCAGACGCACGACGTCGGCCTCGTTCTCGCGCTTGTAGTCGATCCAGGTGCGGATCAGCTCCTCGCTGAACACGCCGCCTGCCGTGAGAAACGCGTGATCCCGCTCGAGCGCGTCGAGGGCCTCGGAGAGCGAGCCCGGGACCTGAGCAACGCCGCGGTCCTCTTCGAAGAGGTCCCAGTCCGCCGGCTCGCCGGCGTCCAGCCCTTTCTGGATGCCGTCGAGCCCAGCCATCAGCATCGCCGAGAACGCGAGGTACGGGTTCGCAGCCGCATCGGGGCAGCGGAACTCGATCCGCTTCGCCTTGGGCGAGTCCGAGTACATCGGAATCCGGATGCAGGCACTGCGGTTCCGCATCGAGTACACGAGGTTGACCGGCGCTTCGTAGCCCGGCACCAGGCGGCGGTACGAGTTCGTCGTCGGCGCGCAGAACGCAAGCAGGGCAGGCGCATGAGCGAGCAGGCCGCCGACATAGGCACGGGCCAGCTGCGACAGGCCTGCGTAGCCCGACTTGTCGGACATCAGCGGCGTGCCCTCCTTCCAGAGGGACTGGTGCGTGTGCATGCCCGAGCCGTTGTCGCCGAAGATCGGCTTCGGCATGAACGTCACCGACTTGCCGGCCGCATGCGCGACGTTCTTGACGACGTACTTGTAGGTCATGACCTGATCGGCCATGCGAGTCAGGGCCTGGAAGCGAAGGTCGATCTCGCACTGGCCGCCGGACGCGACCTCGTGATGATGGAACTCGCAAGGGATGCCGAGGCGTTCCAGCGTCAGCACCATGCGCGTGCGCAGGTTGTGGAGCGTGTCGTGCGGGGCGGGTGGGAAGTAGCCCTCCTTCTCGCGAACGGTGTAGCCGAGCCCCGGCTTGCCGGAGTTCCAGTGGCCCTCGCCCGAGTCCACGGAGTAGTGCGAGCGATTCGGGCCGAGCTCGTACGAGACCTCGTCGAACACGAAGAACTCGCACTCCGGGCCCATGAAGGCCGTGTCGGCGATCCCCGTCGAGAGCAGGTACTCCTCTGCGCGCTTCGCGAGCCGGCGTGGATCCTTCGCGTACGGCTCGCGCGTGATCGGATCGGCGATCTCGCAGATCAGTGACAGCGTCGGCGCCTCGGTGAATGGATCGAGGATCGCGGATGAGGCGTCCGGCATCAGCAGCATGTCCGACTCGGAGATCCCCTGCCAGCCGCGAATCGACGAGCCGTCGAAGCCGAGGCCGTCGTCGAAGGCGGACTCGTCGAGAGCCCTGATCGGCAGCGTCATGTGCTGCCACGTCCCGAGCAGGTCGCAGAACTTCAGGTCGACCATTTGGGCCGTGGTCTCGCGCGCCCACTCGAGGGCTTCGCGGGCATCGGGCGCGCTCGCCTGCCCGTTCGCCAGGTAATGCTTCGTTTCTTCGACAGACATGCCGCTCCTTCCAACTCGGGACCACAAAAAAAGAGCCCAGGACTCTCTGAGTCCTGAGGCTCCGTTGCCTCGGCGCTCGCCTTCGGCGGCGAGCGACCTGGACAGCACCTTAGCGGGGCGACCGGACTGCGGTCAAGCGCCGTATGCCAGGATCGGCCGATGAACGTCTGGGCCGACCAGTGGGACGCAACCGACGACTGGTCGGGCGGCGGCGCGAAGAGCAAGCGGCTCGTCGACCGCGGTCCGCTCCTCGGGGCGAGCCTGTACGAGCTCGGTCCGGGGAACTCCGTCGTCTACCACTTTCACCACGGCTCCGAAGAGCTCCTGATCGTGCTCCGGGGACGGCCGACGCTGCGCGGTCCCGAGGGTGAGCGGCGGCTCGACGAGGGCGAGGTCGTGCACTTTCCGGTTGGGCCCGACGGTGCGCACGGACTGCGCAACGAGACCAAGGAGATCGTGCGCTATGTCGTGGCGGGCATTCGTGTCTCCCCCGAAGTCGCGGAATACCCGGACCTCAAGAAGATCACGGCGCAGGCACGCACGAGCTCGCAAACAGGCGAGCGACTCTGGATGATTCACGACCTCGAAGTCGATTCGGATACACCAGACGCTTGACACGTTTGCTACCGTCTTGAGCGTATGATGCTCTTCTTCGGCTGACTTCGTACGTCCCGTGCGCCGCCTGCGTTCAGCAGGTGTCTTGCGCGTACTTGTGTCCCGCCGAATCGTAGGAGCAATGAAGTGTTCGCAGTAGAAGTCGACAACTTGCGCAAGGAGTTCTTCCGCCGCGATGCGGCGCGAACGCACATGCGCAAAAGGCGTAAGCGCGTGCCGGCGCTCGAAGACGTCACGTTCACGATGGACCGCGGCGAGTGCGTCGCGATCCTCGGGCAGAACGGCTCGGGCAAGTCGACGCTGGTCCGGCTGCTCTCGACGCTGCTGCTGCCAGACGGCGGCAGAGCAACGATCTTCGGCCACGACGTCGTGAAGGACTCGCGTGCAGTGCAGAAACTGGTCAACCGCGTGTCCGTCGAAGCGTCGTTCTTCAAGAAGATGTCGTCGGAGGAGAACCTCTCGTACGCCGCGAGGTTCTACGGCATGGGCCCGACCGAGACTCGGGAGAAGATCCCGAAGATCCTGAACCGCGTCGGCTTTCCGACCGATCGAAAGCACGAGGGCATGGAGCACCTTTCACGAGGAATGCAGCAGAAGGTTGCGCTCGCACGTGCGCTGCTCACCTCACCGGTGCTGCTGCTGCTGGACGAGCCGACCACGGGTCTCGATCCGCGGTCCAAGCTCGAGGTCCAGGACTTCATCCGTGAGGTGCGGAGAACGCACGACGCCACGATCCTCCTCTGCACGCACGATCTCCAGGAGGCCGAGATCCTGGCCGACCGCATCGGCATCCTCGACCGCGGCAAGCTGATCGCGCTCGACCCTGCCGACGAGTTGAAGGAGCAGTACAACGCGGAAACGCTCGAGGATGCCTTCTTCTCGGCAACCGGGCGCTCTTTCGAAGAGGAAGGCGAAGGCGAGGACGTGGAACGGGGTGTGTTCGCATGAGCGTGATCCCCGGTCCGAGTTCGTCGCTCCGCCACGAAGCGGTGTCGTTCGCCGGCGTGGTCGAGCGGAACTGGTACCTGATCAAGCGCTACGGCTGGTGGGAGCTCGCGTTCTTCTTCTGGTCGCTCGCAAACACGCTCACGATCGTCTTCATCGCGAAGGGGATCAAGGCGGCAGGCGGCCAGATCGACGTCAACCGCGCGACGACGACGCTGCTCATCGGCGCGGTCATCTGGTCCTTCCTCGGCCTCGTCTTCGAGTTCATGACGGAGACGGTCGCGTGGGAGCGCTGGGAGGGCACGATCGAGTACACGTTCATGGCGCCGATCCGCCGGCCGGTCCACCTGGCCGGCGTCGGCATCTTCGCAGTCCTCTACGGCGTTCTGCGCAGCGCAATCCTGTTCGTCGTCATAGCGCTGATGTTCGGCCTGCACATGCCCGACGCGAATTTCCTCGCGGCGGCCATCATCCTCGCGATCGCCTCGATCTCGTTCATGGGCATCGGCACGATGACGTCCGTGCTGCCGCTGATCTCACCGGAGAAGGGCGCACAACTCGGTTTCATCGCGCAGGGGACGCTGCTCGTGATCTCGGGGGTGTACTACCCGGTGTCCGTGCTACCCGGCTGGATGCAGTGGCTGTCGACGATCTCACCGGCGACGTACGCGCTGCGCGGCATCCGAGCCGCGATCCTGGATGGAGCCGGGATCACGTCCCTCTGGGGCGACATCTGGCCGCTGATCATCATTGGCGTGATCGCGTTCCCGCTCGGCGTTTGGATCTTCAAGCGGGGCGAGATCTACGCGAAGAGGCACGGGAAGTTGAAGCGCTCCGGCTAGAGCCGGCTAAGACACTCGCGTAGACCCTCCCGCCAGTGCGGAAGGGTCGGCGCGCCCTTCTCGCTGCGCAGCACCGAGTACGCGGGTCGCTGCGCCGGACGCCCGAGCTCGTCGCTCGAGATGCGACGCACCTGGGTCTCCAGGCCGGCCTCCTCGAAGATCGCCTCGGCGAACTCGGCCCACGTCGCGTCTCCGTCTGCAGCGAGGTGCCACAAGCCGAACGGCCGCTCGAGTAGCTCACGCGTCGCCGCAGCCAGATGGCCGACGTAGGTCGGAGAGGTGCGCTGATCGTCGACAACGGCGACCTCGTCACGCGTGCGCGAGAGGTCGAGCATCGTGCGCACGAAGTTCGTGCCGGTCGGACCGAAGAGCCCCGAGCTGCGCACGATCCACGCCTGCTCACCGGCTGCGCCTTCGCCGTAGAGCTTCGTACGGCCGTACGCCGAGAGTGGGTTCGGCGGATCGGATTCGACGTACGGCTCGCTCTTGCGGCCGTCGAAAACGTAGTCGGTGGAGTAGTAGACGAGCGGCGCGGCGAGCTCGGCGACGTGCCGCGTCCCGCCCACGTTGACGGCGGCGGCGCCCTGCGGGTCGTCCT
>DASVEU010000080.1:0-5694 GCA_036380395.1 Gaiellaceae bacterium | reverse complement strand
TGCGGACCGGAACGGCCGACGCGTGGTCGGAACCGCTTGCCGACGTGTCGTCGCCGACGCTCTGGACGATGTTGCGCTTCATGGACCGCGAGAGCGACAACTTCACCGCCGAGATGCTGTTGAAGCAGCTGGGGCTCACGGAGCTCGGCCGCGGGACGAGCGCGGCGGGAGCGGCCGTGGTCACGCAGGCCCTGACTGACGCGGGCGTGCCGATGACGGGCGTCCGCATCGTCGATGGTTCGGGCCTGTCGCGGCTCGACCGCCTGACGGCGAATGCGCTCGGCAGCCTGTTGAAGATCGCCTGGGCCGATCCGACGGTCGGCGCGGCCCTACTCGCCTCCCTCCCGGTGGCGGGCGTGAACGGGACGCTGCAACACCGTCTGCAGAAGCCGCCGGCGAAAGGGAACGTTCTCGCGAAGACCGGCACGACGGACACCGCGTCGTCGCTGTCCGGCTACGTCAGCGGCCGCTACGCATTCGCCGTCGTGCAGAACGGGCATCCCCTGTCGTACTGGTGGGCCCGCCGCGCCCAGGACCGCTTCGCACAAGTCCTGGCCGGTTCGTAGTCACAAAGTCGACATGTGCGTCAGAAGGCGCACTTTCGTTTCACCTACGTGCGCTTCAGGAGCTCGACCAGGTCGGCTTCGGATAGGATCGGGACTTCGACCTTGCGGGCCTTCGTCAGCTTCGAGTTGCCCGGCTCCTCGCCTACGACCAGCCCCGTCGTCTTGCCGGAAACCGAGTTCACGACCTTCGCGCCTTTCGCCTCCAGCGCCGCGGCCGCCTCGTCGCGCGTGAAGCCCTCCAACGTGCCGGTGATCACGAAGGTGTTGCCGGTGAGCGGGCCTTCGACCGGCTTGAGCTCGTCGCCGATCTCGAACCGCAACCCGAGCGAACGCAGCTCCTCCACGAGCGCACGGTTCGCCTCGTCCGAGAACCACTCCGCGATCGCCTCCGCTCGTTCCGGGCCGATGCCCTCGACCTCGAGGATGTCCTCCTGCGCGGCGGACAGCAGCCGGTCGACGTTCTCGAAGTGTCGCGCAAGATTCTGGGCCGTCACCCAGCCGACGTCCGGGATGTTCAGCCCGAACAGCACGCGGTTGAAGGGAACTTGCTTCGACGCCGCGATCGACTCGATGGCGCTCGTCGCAGAGATCTCGCCGTACCCTTCGAGCTCCATCAGCTGCTCTTTCGTCAGCCGGTAAAGCTCCGGCAGCGAGCGCACGAGCCCGAGATCCCACAACCGGCGCACGGATTGCTCGCCGACACCCTCGATGTCGGCGGCCGCCTGCACCCAGTTGATGAGCGACTCGAGCCCACGCGAGGGACAAGCACGGTTCGGGCAGCGATGCATGGCTTCGCCCTCCGGCTTGACGACGTCCACGCCGCAGAGTGGGCACTGCTTCGGCATCTTGAACGGCTTCGTCCCTTTCGAATGGGGCAGCACAGGCCCCACGACCTGAGGGATCACGTCGCCCGCACGCTGGACGATCACGTTGTCGCCCTCGCGAATGTCCTTGCGGTTGATGTCCTCTTCGTTGTGCAGCGTCGCCTGCGACACGGTGACGCCGCCGACCTCGACCGGCTCGAGCTGTGCCCACGGGTTCAGCGCACCCGTGCGGCCGACCCGGATGTGGATCTTGTTCAGCTTCGTCTCGGCCGTCATCGGCGCCCATTTGAACGCGCGCGCCCAGCGCGGCCTGTCGTGCAGCGCGCCGAGTCGCCGCTGCTGGTCGAACGAATCGACCTTGATCACGATGCCGTCGATCTCGTAGTCGAGCTCGATGCGCCGCTTCTCCCAGTCACGACATGCTGCCGCGACGGACTCGACGGTCTCGTGCCGCTCCGCGTACGGGTTCGTGCGGAAGCCGTGCGCCCGCAGCCACTCGAGCGACTCCCAGTGACCGTCCACGGGAAGACCCTCGCGCAGACCGAGGCCGTGGACCCAGATCGACAGAGGACGCTCGGCGGTGATGGTCGAGTCCTTGAGCCGGAGCGATCCGGCCGCCGCGTTGCGAGGATTCGGCGTCGGCTTCTTCCCTTCTGCGATCAACCGCTCGTTGAGCTGGTTGAAGCCGCTGATCGGGAGGTAGACCTCGCCACGCACTTCGAGCAGCGGTGGCGGCGTCTCTCCCGCGGCGAGTTGCATGCGCATCGAGATCGCCTTGATCGTGCGCACGTTCGGCGTGACGTCCTCCCCCAGACGGCCGTCCCCGCGCGTCGCGCCGCGTACGAAGAGTCCGTCCTCGTAGACGAGGTTGATCGAGAGCCCGTCGATCTTCGGCTCCGTCACGTACGCGACGTCGCTCGTGCCGAGTCGCTTGCACACGTCCTGGTGCCACTTCTCGAGCGCCTCGTCCGTTGTCACCTTCTCGAGCGAGCCCATCGGCGAGGGGTGCGCGACCTTCTGGAACTTGTCCGACGGAGGTGCGCCCACGCGCTGCGTCGGCGAGCCCGGAGTCGCCAGTTCCGGGTTCGCTCCCTCGAGCGCGGCGAGCTCGTCGTAGAGGCGGTCGTACTCGGCGTCCGTGACCTCGGGGTCGTCGAGCACGTGGTAGCGGTAGAGGTGGTAATCGAGGACGTCGCGAAGCTCCGCTGCGCGCTTCTCCTCCTTAGAGGACGGCATACAGCTCCTCCGCGGTGTCGACGAGCGCGTCCGGGCGTTCGCCCTCGAGTCGCTCACGAGCATGGATGCCGCCCCAGGTCACGCCGACCGAGAACAGACCCGCAGCCTTAGCCGCCTTGACGTCGAACGGCGCGTCACCGACGTAAGCGGCCTCACCCGCGCCTGCGCCCATCCGTTCTAGGGCGAGCAATAGGGGCTCCGGATCGGGCTTGTGCCGCGCCGTCTCGTCTCCGCCGACGACCGTCTCGAACAGATGAGCGATCGGAATCCGCGCGAACGCAAGCTCGACGGTCTGGCGCCGCTTTGCGGTGACGATCCCCAACCGCCGCCCCTCGTCCTTCAGACGAACCAGCACCTCGTCCATCCCCGCGCAGCAGACGAGCTCGTCGTGCAGCGGCTCGTTGTGCGCGCGATAGACGTCGACGAGCTGGTCGACCTTGTCTGGCGAGAGAGCATGCATCTGCGCCTCGAGACCGGGGCCGCCGACCGCCGCCATCAGCTCCTCGTCGGGAATCTCAGCTCCGAGAACCTCCTTGGCGGCGTGCCGCATCGACGCGAGGATGATCGCGCCGGAGTCGATGACTGTGCCGTCGAGATCGAAGAGGACGACAGGAAACCGCATGCGGTTGATGCTAGCCAGGGGGAGAACGCAACCAGACCGACCAGGGCTCGATGCTCTCGACGACGAGCGTGCCATTCGCCCACGGATCGCCGGCGAGGCGAGCGCGAACCTCGGCGTCGCTCTTTGCGTCGAAGACGAGCAACGCGTAATCCCCATCACCGGTCCCGACGGGCCCACCCAGGAAGATGAGACCTTCCTCGGTCAGCCCATCCATGAACGCTGCGTGCTCGTCCCAGCCTGCCTGCTCTCGTCGGCGACGTGAGTGATCCCACCGAGGCCCGGGAACGTGCTTGACGAGGAAGTAGTCGGCCACCGCCTCAGTAGATCACGCGCTCGAGATAGAGCCCGCAGGGCGGAGCCGTCGGCCCCGCCTCATTGCGCGGGCGTCCTTCGAGCAGCGGCGCGATCCGCTCGGGAGGTAGCTCGAGCATCGTGCCCACGAGGGTCCGCACCATATGCCTGAGGAAGGCGTCCGCCGTGATCTCGAACTCGAGCGCGTCGCCGCGCCGGTACCAGGCGGCCGCCAGCACGCTCCGCCGGAACGCCTGATGCTGCGTCTCGGTCGGGGTGAACGCGCGGAAGTCGTGCACGCCCACGAGAAGGTCGGCCGCGACCGCCAGGCGTTCCTCGTCGAGCGGGCGTTGGTACCACCAGGAACGCCGTTGCTCGAACGGAGACGGCTCACGGCGGCGCCAGATGCGATAGCGGTAGCTACGCGAACGCGCCGCACGCCGAGCATGGAAGTCGGGCGCCATTTCACTTGCGGAGACGATCGCAACGTCGTCCGGCAAGGCGGCGTTGAGCGCTCCCGCGACGCGTGCCGCGGGCGGGCCGCCGTCGACGTCGACGCTGACGACGTTGCCGAGTGCGTGCACGCCTGCGTCGGTTCGCCCCGCAACGGCGAGGTCGGCGAACGAGGGAAAGACACCGAGCGCGTCACGCACGACTTCCTCGACCGTGCGCAACCCCGGCTGCAGCGCCCAGCCGTGGAAATCGGTGCCGTCGTACTCGAGCGTTAGTTTCAGCCGCACGTCAGGCCCCCCTGACTCTGTTTGTCAGGTTTGCCTTATGTTCTACTGGCTTGCGATCGATTTGATACACTCTAATCAATGACGGACAAGCAAGCCTTTCTTCTCCAGCGAGTGCAGCCGGCGATGGTGGGACTCATCGACGGCTCGCTCTCGACCCTGGCGCCGATCTTCTCCGTCGCGGTCGTCACCCACAAGCCGCACTTCGCCTTCGTCGCAGGCGTCGCCACCGCGTTCGGCGCCGGGATCTCGATGGCGTTCTCCGAAGGGCTCTCGGACACGGGCGAGCTGACCGGCCGAGGAAACCCGATGGTCCGCGGCGCCATCACCGGCGCCGGAACCTTCGTCGGCGGAATCCTGCACACCCTGCCGTTCCTGATCCCGCACTACCAGGCGGCGATCTACTCGGCGATCGCAGTCGTCGCGCTCGAACTCCTCATCCTCGCGTGGCTGCGGTGGAAGTTCTTCGAAGTCGGTTTCGTCCGGGCGCTCGCGTCCGTCACGCTCGGCGGCGTGATCATCGCAGCCGTCAGCGCGGCACTCGGCTCCGTGGGCTAGTCCAGGCTCAGTGACTCGTTCGCGAGCATCGGGACTCAGTCCACGAGCAGCGTCAATCCCTCCACACCACGAACAACGACCTCTTCGCCGGGAACGAGCACCCGATCCGAGCGGGCTTCCCAGAGTTCACCCGCAACCCGGACCTGCGTCAGCGTGCTGACGACACCCTTCTGTCCGACGAGCGTCTCGACGCCGACGGTGGACTTGCGGCGCCGCGTCCACTTCAGCAAGACGAGCGACTCGCCGATGTCGATCAGTCCGCCGGCAATGACGGCCACGATCCCCCAGGGCGAGGGCAGGACGAAGATCGCCAGCAGGATCGCTCCGAGTAGGAGCATGAGCTCCTTGCGCTAAGACGTTGCTGAGGCCGACGGCGATGCGCCGGCCGGCACGTAATCCACGAGCTCGAGGTAGACCATCTCCGCGGCATCACCTAGCCGAGGCCCGAGCTTGACGATCCGCGTATAGCCGCCGGGCCGGTCCGCGAAGCGCGGGGCAACGTCTGCGAACAGCAGGTGGACGACGTCCTGGGAGCGCAGCTCGGCGAGCGCGAGCCTCCGGGCGTGGAGGTCGCCGCGCTTGCCGAGCGTGATCATCTGCTCTGCGAACGGCTTGACCGCCTTGGCCTTGGCCACGGTGGTCTTGATGCGGCCGTGCTCGATCAGCGCGCCCGCGAGGTTCGAGTAGAGCGCCTTGCGGTGCGCCGAGTCGCGCCCGAGCTTCTTGCCGGACCGGCGATGGCGCATTGGTTAGAGCGCGCCTCCGCCGCCGCTCTCGTCGCCGCGCAGAGTCAGTCCGTGCGCCGACAGAGTCTCCTTGACCTCTTCGACCGACTTCTTGCCGAAGTTCGGGATCGCGGC
>DASVEU010000079.1:0-9684 GCA_036380395.1 Gaiellaceae bacterium | reverse complement strand
CGTCCTGATGGATCGTGCGCCGGCCGATGCAGAGCAGGCGGCCCGCGCTGCGCTCGCCAGGGTCGAGCCGCCGGTGACGCTCAAGCGCCTTCGCATGAGGCAGGCAGGGCCGCGGCAGTTCATGGACGTGGTCATCGCAGTCCCGCCGGGCGCTGCCGTGGGGCAGGGTCATGCAGCGGCGGACCGCGTGGAGGATGCGCTCGCCGCGGCGTTGCCCGGAAGCGACGTCGTCGTTCATGTGGAGCCGCAGGAGGATGAGGCAGCCATCCGCGACCGAGCGCATGCGGCGGCGCTCGGCGTTCCGTCCGTGCGCGAGGTGCACAACGTCAGCGTCCTCGATGTCGGTGGGCGGACGGAAGTGTCGCTGCATCTGAAGCTTCCCGGGGAGGTGACGCTCGAGGAGGCGCACGACGTGGCGAATCAGGTCGAGAGCGCGATCGCGGCCGCCGTCCCGGAGGTCGACTCGGTGCAGACGCACATCGAGCCGCTCGGCGAGGCCGTGGAGGGAAAACCAATGGTGGACGACCACGCCGAACGCGATGTCGTGCTCCGCATCGTCCGCGAGGTAACGGGGGAGGAGCCGCGTGAGCTGCGGTTCGTCCGCACCGACGAGGGCTTGCTTGCCTACCTGACCTTGGGGCTCGATCCGACGAGCCCGCTGGCCGAAGCGCATGCCCGTGCCAGCGAGATCGAGGAGCGAATCCGCCGCGCGCGTCCCGACATCGCCGACGTGATCGTGCACACGGAGCCGTGATGCGCGACGGGCTTCCGGAACGTACCGGTGCCAGGCACGGGTACGAAACTGTTACGAGTCGCGCATGCGAGACAGCGTTGCCTGATGGCGTGCGGGCTCGCCGGACGCGTCCCGGTGCCAGGCACGGGTACGACTTCGCGACGAGAGTGTCATGAGACTCTGCATGTTCACGCCGCGCGACTTGCAGCTCGAGCGCGGCTGGCCGGGGATCATCGAGGGCGACACCGTCGTCCAGCTCGCGGCGCAAACGCTGCAAGCGTTCTTCACCGGTGGCGGCACGGCTCGCAGGCACGCGGAGTATCCGCTCGCCGAGGTCGACTTTCGCCCGCCCGTGCTGCACCCACCCTCCGTCCGTGACTTCTACGCCTTCGAGCAACACGTGATGACCGCCCGCGCGCTGCGCGGTCAGGAGGTGCCGCCCGAGTGGTACGAGATCCCGGTCTTCTACTTCTCCAACCCCGCGGCGATCTACGGGGCGGAGGACGAGATCCCGTACCCACCCGACACGAAGGAGCTGGACTACGAGCTCGAGGCTGCGGCGATCATCGGCGCGGACGAACAGATCGCCGGCTTCACGATCATGAACGACTGGTCCGCGCGCGATCTCCAACGGGCGGAGATGAAGGTGGGGCTCGGTCCCGCCAAGGGGAAGGACTTCGCCACGAGCCTCGGGCCGATCCTCGTGACGCCCGACGAGTTCGACGGGAAGAGCGGCAGAATGGTCGCACGCGTCAACGGCGAGGAGCGGTCGCGCGGGAACCTCGCCGACATGTACCACTCCTGGGATGCGATCGTCGCGCACGCCGCACGTAACACGCACCTGCGGCCCGGCGACGTCCTCGGCTCCGGCACCGTCGGAACCGGCTGCATCCTCGAGCACGGAGACGGTCGCTGGCTGCAGCGCGGCGACGTCGTAGAACTGGAGGTCGAGGGGATCGGCATCCTGCGGAACGGTGTCGCTTGACTCTGCCCCAAGGGGAGACGCCATCGTGAGCGTCGACATGGAGAACCTGATGCCGATCGGCGAGTTTGCCTCGGCCTCGCAGCTGTCGCAGAAGGCCCTGCGCCTCTATGCGGAGAACGCCCTGCTGCCGCCCGCGTGGGTCGATCCGGACTCGGGCTACCGCTACTACCGCCCGGACCAGCTGCGCGAGGCAACGCTCATCGCGCTGCTGCGGCGCACCGGAATGTCGCTGGCCGACATTCGCTCGTTCATGAGCGACCCGAGCGTCGAGCGACTCGACGAGTACGAGCGGCAGGTGGCCGACGAGTTCGCCGAATGCCGGCGGGTTCTCCGCTACGTGAAGCGAGTCCTGAAGGAGGAGCCAATGTATGACGTATTCACGAAGAGCGTTCCCGAGACGACGTACGTCAGCCGCTCGAGGCGCGTACTCGTTCCCGAGCTCACCTCGTTCATCTGTTCGGCCTTCGACGAGCTGGGCCAATCCGGCGACGGTCCCTCGTTCGTCCTATATCACGGCCCGGTGAACGCAGAAGAGGACGGCCCCGTCGAGGTCTGCGTCCCGAAGACCGAGGGTCAGAACCGCCTGCCGGCCGGTGAGGTCGCTTTCACGGAGATCAGCGGCAGCCAGTGTGATTTCCCCGAGATCCTCGGCGCGTACGAGGCCGTCTACCGGTGGGCCAAGGAGAAGGGCCGCGAACCCGACGGACCGCCACGTGAGATCTACCTCAGTGCAGCCGACGAAGAGTTGCGTATGGAGATCGCACTCCCGCTCCGCTAGGCGAAGATAGGCCCGTGCAGGCAGAGGTCGTTGTCGTCGGCGCGGGGATCATGGGTTCGGCGACCGCGTACGCGTTGGCGCGCGAAGGGCGGGACGTCCTGCTCCTCGAGCAGTTCCGCGTCGGCCACGGGCACGGCTCGAGCCACGGCCGGTCGCGCATCGTGCGGCTTGCGTATCCGGAGGTCGAGTTCGTCGAGCTGGCGAAGGAGGCATTCGTGGGCTGGCGAGAGCTCGAGCAAGAGTCTGGGCAGGAGCTGCTCGAGCTGAACGGCCTCCTCGAGCTTGTCGTGAGCTCGGACCAGAGCACGGCAGACGCGCTGGCGGCCGCCGGAGCCGAGTACGAGCTGCTCGACGCGGCTGGAGCACGGAGCCGCTGGCAGGTTGGCGTTCCCGACGGGTGGACCGTGCTCTTCCAGCCGGAGGCCGGCATCGTCCGCGCCGACCTCGCGCACCGAGCCTTCGTCGACGGCGCGCTGGCCCACGGCGCCCGACTCGAGGAGGAGGCGCGAGTCGAGTCTCTCGACGAGCTCGACGCAAAGGTGATCGTGGTGACCGCAGGCCCGTGGATCGGGAACTTCTTCCCCGACCTGCCGGTCCGCACCACGCGCGAGACGCTTGCGTACTTCCGCCGGGAAGGCGCCCCGCTTCCGGTAGTTGCGCAGCTGGATCCGGACACGCGCGGTCACTTGATCTACTCGCTGCACGACCCGCTCCACGGCCTGAAGGCCGGCGTGCATCACGGCGGAGCCGCTGCCGGACCGGACGAGCCCGGCGGGCCTGATCCAGCAGTGGTGGAGCGAGTCGCCGAGTGGGTCGCCCGGACGTACGCCGATGCGGACCCGGATCCGGTTGGGGTGGAGACGTGCATGTACACGACCACTCCGGACGAGCGCTTCATCCTCGAGCGGCGCGACAACGTCGTGATCGGGTCAGCGTGCAGTGGACACGGCTTCAAGTTCGCGCCCGCGATAGGTAGCCGCCTCGCGGGTATGGCCGCCGATATCCTTTAGCCGTGCCGTTCTACCAGCGTCTCGGCGACGTCCCTCGCAAGCGTCACATCCAGTTTCGCGACAACGGAACTCTCCTCACCGAAGAGGTCGCGGGCATGGAGGGCTTCGTCGGAATGGAGTCGATCCTCTACCACCTCCAATCGCCCTGCCGCGTGATGAAGATCGGGGACTTCGAGGAGATCAAGCGCGACGAATGGGTTCCGGACGCCCACGCGCACCGTCACTTCAAGACCTACGACGTCGACGCCAAAGGCGACGAGATCACGGGACGCCGCCTGCTGATGTGGAACAACGACGTCGAGATCTCGCTCGCGCGCCCGAAGGAGCAGATGGATTATTTCTTCCGCAACGGCGAAGGCGACGAGGTCGTCTTCGTCCACGAGGGCACCGGCACGCTCGAGACGAACTTCGGAAACGTCCCGTACAAGGACGGCGACTACATCATCATCCCGCGCGGCACTACATATCGCTTCAAGCCGGAGGGTGAGCAGCGCTACCTCGTCTTCGAGACTCCGGGTCTGATCGAGATCCCGAAGCGCTACCGCAACCAGTACGGGCAGTTACTCGAGGGTGCGCCGTACTACCACCGCGACATCCATCCGCCGACGGAGTTGAACACGCATCGCGACAAAGGGGAGTTCCCAGTCAAGGTGCGCGTGCGCGGCGGCTACCAGACGTACGTTCTCGACTATCACCCCTTCGACGTCGTGGGGTGGGACGGCTACCTGTACCCGTGGACGTTTTCGGTGCACGACTTCGAGCCGATCACCGGCCGCATCCACCAGCCGCCGCCCTCACACCAGACTTTCCAGGGACGGAACTTCGTCATCTGCTCCTTCGTCCCGCGCAGACTCGACTACGACCCGCAGGCGGTGCCGATCCCGTACCACCACTCGAACCTGCAGTCGGAGGAGATGATCTATTACGTCTCCGGCAAGTTCGGCTCGCGCAAAGGGGTCGAGGTCGGCTCCGTGACGCTCCACCCCTCGGGCATTCCCCACGGCCCACACCCGGGCCTGGCCGAGAAGTCGATCGGGATGACGGAGACGCACGAGCTTGCCGTGATGTGCGACACCTTCTATCCGCTGAAGCTGACGAAGTTCGCCAAGGACCTGGATGACGGCAAGTACGCGTACTCGTGGTACGAGGAGCCTGGCGCGCCGGCAACGGCCGACGAGGATCCGGCCGGAGTCACCTCGCACTTCTAGGGGCCAAGTCGCTCTAAGGGCTAGCGGGAAGACCGAGAGTTCGGCTACCCGGCATTCAGATTGCGGCTGCCCTCGATGCCGGCAAAACATGTGTCGGTCATCGTTCGGCTCATGTTGATCAGAGCGTTCATCTGCCTGGCCTGTGGAGGCGAGTTGCCCGAGCCCCTGCGACGGACGGCTTCGCTGCGATGCCACGATTGCAGGGATCTGAACGCGCCGCTTCGCGTCGAACACGCACGCTGGGAGCGCGCCCTCAGGCTCAGGCGTGTGGCCTAAACCGTGATGCCATCGCACCTGGTGAGGCGCATCGTGCTGACCGGGGCTGTAGTGCTCACGGCCACAGCCTGCAGTGGAGGAACAGCGGCCTCGCCGGGCCAGAGCGCGAGCTCCGCCGGCTCGGCAAGCGACTGGCCATTGTTTGGGTACACGGCAGCACGTGCGAACAGCGGGCCTTCAGCGACCGGAATAACGTCGGCCGACGTAGGCCGCTTATGGCGGCAGCGTGTGCTGCTTGACGGGACGGTGGATTCGTCGCCGATCTACCTGCACGCCGTTCGAGTTCGCGGCGCCGTCCACGATGTCTTCTTCGTCACGACGACGTATGGCCGTACGGAAGCGATCGACGCGTCCAGCGGCCGCGTGCTCTGGCGCTACACGCCGGCGGGCTATTCCTCCTGGGTGGGGACGGCACGGATCACGACCGCGACACCCGCCGCTGATCCCGGCCGCAAGTGGATCTACGCGGCGTCGCCCGACGGGCGGATCCAGAAGCTTTCGGTGGCTGACGGTCACCTCGCCTGGCGGACTCGAATCACTCTGCTCCCGTCGCGGGAAAAGATCGCCTCTGCGCTCAACTACTGGCACGGGCGCGTGATCGCAACCACCGGAGGCTACATTGGCGACGCGCCGCCCTACCAGGGTCATGTGGCGCTGCTCGCCGCGAGCAACGGAAGGCTTTCGAGCGTCTGGAATTCGCTCTGCTCGAACCGGCATCAGCTGATCTCGCCGAGCAGCTGCGCCTCCAGCGACTCCGCGATCTGGGGTCGGGCGGGCGCCGTCGTCGACACCGCCACCGGAGGACTTCTCGTTGCGACCGGCAACGGAGACTGGAACGGCAGAACCAACTGGGGAGATTCCACCGTGCATCTGTCCGCGGATGCTTCGCGCGTCCTTGGCAGCTGGACTCCGACGAACGAGGCGGCGCTCCAGTCGAGCGACCTCGACCTAGGTTCGACCTCTCCCGTGTTCCTTGGCAGCGGCTATCTCGCGCAAGGGGGCAAGGACGGCAAGATCCGGCTCCTCCGTCTGAGCAAGCTCTCGCCGGCCGGGCGTACCGGCGGCGAGCTACAGACGATCTCGACACCCGGGACGACCGATCTGTTCACCGCCCCGGCCGTCTGGCACGCCGACGGCCAGACGTGGTTCTTCGTTGCAGACAACGCCGGTCTCGCGGCCTGGACACTGGGCGGCGGCCGGCTCCACCCCGCGTGGTCGACGCGTACTCCCGGAACGAGCCCGGTTGTCGCCGGCGGCCTCCTCTACGTCTACGACCCGAACGGCGGCCTCGGCATCTACCTGCCGCGCAGCGGCAAGAAACTCAGGACGCTCGCTGCTGCCGGCGGGCACTGGAACAGCGCCATCGTCGCCGACGGCCGCATCGCGCTTCCCGAAGGAGACGCAAACCAGCACGCTCTGAGCGGGGTCCTCGACATCTACCGTCTCGGTTAGCGCGCTTTCGAAACCGACGAACCGGCACGGCCATAATCTCGCAGCTACTCTCCGCGGCCGATGCTGCGGCGCGTCCTAGGCCTCTCGCTCCTCTCCCTGGTCGTCGTTTCAGGTGCGGGCGCGAAGCCAAGGCCGCAGGCCAAGGCGGAAACGCCGTCCGATCCGGTCGCGTGGACGAGTTACGGCTACGACAACCAACTCCGGAATGCCGTCCCCTCGACCCTCCTGACGCTTCGAACCGTCCCAGGCCTGGCTCCGGCGTGGAAGGCCGGGCTGGACGGCCCTGTCTACGCCTCGCCTCTCTCCGCTCGAGTCGACGGAGAACAGGTGGCGTACGTTGCGACTGAAGCGGGGTCCGTGTACGCCTTGGCCGTCACGACCGGCGCGGTGCTGTGGCAGCGCGAGCTCGGGACCACGACCACAGAGCTCTGTGGCACCTGGGGTATCACCTCCACCGGCGCAATCGACCTCGCTCGTGGGCTCATGTATGTCATCGGCGCCACCGGACAGCTCCACGCGCTCTCGCTCGCGACGGGCGAAGAAGCGACGGGCTATCCGCGGCAAGTCGTGTCACGCCCCGACATCGAATACGTCTGGGGAGGTCTGCGCATCGCCCGTGACCGGCTGTACGTGCCAATCGCTTCCTACTGCGACGTCGGCAGCACAGACGGATTTCCGGAGGGAAGCCTGTTGGCGATCTCGCTCGATGCCGCGAGAGCAAGCACGACGTGGGATCCGGTGCCCGGTCCGGACAACCTCGGCGGGATGTGGGGTTGGGGCGGAGTCTCGATCGCTCCCACGACCGGGGTCGTCTACACGGGAGTTGGCAACTCACATGTCTGGTCGGACGAGTGTTCCTGCTTCGTCGACAACGCGGGCTACGGAGACAGGATCGTCGCATTGAGCCCTGACCTCACGAGGGTGCTCGACTCCTCGCAACTTCCCGACATTCCTCCGACCGGCGACGACGACTTCGGCGCCGCCGCATTGCTCTTCCAACCGGAAACCTGCCCGCCGCTGGCCGCGGCAAACAACAAGAACGGCACGCTCTACATCCTCGACCGCGAGCACCTGTCACGGGGTTCAATCGTCTTCATCCCGCTCGGCGACGGTGTGGCGCCGTTCATCGGCGAGCCCGCCTGGTCGGTCGAGAAGCAGATGATCTACTCCGCGCAGTCCGTCCTCTACGGCGATGACGGGAAGAGGCTTGGCAACGGCGTACGGGCCTTCCACGTCGACGCCGGCTGCGGCTTCCGGCCGATCTGGTCGAGGGCCCTCGGCGACGGGAACCAGGCGAAGCCGCTCATCGTCGGGGACGTCCTGTTTGCCACCGGCGGAACGCCGGGCGGTTTCTATGCGCTCGACGCCGCCAACGGCGTCAGCCTCTGGTCCTACGCGACGACCGGCGGCACCGTCGCCGCGATGATCACGGTTGCCGGAACCGTGCTCGGAGCCGACACCGAGGGGACGGTGTACGCGTTTCGCCCTGCGCAGCCTGCCAGAGGCTGCACCGGTCGGGCTGAGGTTCTATGCTCGCGGCGTGCAGCAGATGCGGAGTCGCGCCGGTAGTCAGACCAAGTTCCTCCTCGAGGAATCGCAGCTTCCGCGGCACTGGTACAACATCCGTTCTGACATGCCCACGGCTCTGCAGCCGGTGCTGCATCCGGGCACCGGGCAGCCCGTCGGGCCGGACGATCTCGCGCCCCTGTTCCCGATGGAGCTGATCGGCCAGGAGGTGAGCGAGGAGGCGGAGATCGCCATCCCGGAGGAGGTCCTGGACATCTACAGCCTCTGGCGTCCGACGCCGCTCTACCGTGCGTCGCGCCTGGAGGCGGCAATCGGGACCCGCTCGCGCATCTTCTACAAGTACGAAGGCGTCAGCCCGCCGGGGAGCCATAAGCCGAACACCGCGGTCGCGCAGGCGTTCTACAACAAGAAGGAAGGGCGGACGCGTCTCGCCACGGAGACCGGCGCAGGCCAGTGGGGGAGTGCGCTTTCGTTTGCATGCAAGCTGATCGGGCTCGAATGCAAGGTGTACATGGTTCGGGTCTCGTACGAACAGAAGCCTGCCCGGCGGTCGATGATCAAGGCGTGGGGCGCCGAGATCGTGCCGAGCCCTTCCGATGAGACGCAGTCCGGACGCGCGATTCTCGAGGAGCACCCTGACTCGCCGGGGAGTCTCGGAATTGCGATCTCGGAGGCGGTCGAGGACGCGGCTGGACGCGACGACACCGCCTACTCGCTGGGGAGCGTCCTCAACCATGTTCTCCTCCATCAGACCGTGATCGGCCAGGAGGCGCTCGCGCAGATGGAGCTCGCAGGCGCCTTCCCCGACGTCGTCATCGGTTGCGTTGGCGGCGGCTCGAACTTCGCCGGCCTTGCGTTTCCGTTCCTCCGCGAGAAGATCGCGGGCCGCGAGATCGACGTGCTCGCATGCGAGCCGGCAGCGTGCCCGACGCTGACGCGCGGGCTGTTCGCGTACGACTTCGGCGACACGAGCAAGCTGACGCCGCTGGTACCGATGCACACGCTCGGGCACGACTTCGTCCCGGCCCCGATCCACGCCGGCGGCCTCCGTTACCACGGAGTTGCTCCGCTGATCTCGCAGCTCCTGCGGGACGGACTGATCCGGGCCGAGGCATATCTCCAGAACGATGTCTTCGCCTCGGCCGTGCTCTTCGCGGGAAACGAGGGGATCCTCCCGGCGCCTGAAGCCGCGCACGCGATTCACGGGACGCTTCAGGTTGCGAAGGCGGCCGACGAGGCAGGCGAGGAGCGCACCATCTTGTTCAACCTTTCCGGCCACGGCCACTTCGACATGGCTGCCTACGACAACTACTTCGCGGGCAAGCTCGAGGATGTCGCCCTGGACGAGGACGAGATCGAGCGCGCCCTGCGCGCGATCGAGGGTCTGCCGGTTCCCGCGTAGCTCTAAGCGGGAACGCCCGCCGCCGCGACCCGCTGCCGTCGATAGAGCACGACTCCGGTGGCGATCATCCAGGGCGGGAGGATGAAGAAGGCAAAGAAGCCGAGCGGCGTGAAGAATGCGACGCCGAGGACGACTGAGGTCCACGACAGCGGCTTCGGTAGTGCGCGTGTCCGCAGTCCGCCCAGGCCTGCGGCGACCATCATCACCGTGAGGCCCGGCGTCCACATCAACCAGTCCCAGGAACGCAGTTGCTCGATTGCGTAGACCGCTGTCTGGGCGCCTGGTTCAGCGGCCTTGTCGGCGGCGGCTCGGC
>DASVEU010000078.1:0-3049 GCA_036380395.1 Gaiellaceae bacterium | reverse complement strand
CGCGGCTCGTGCTGCCGCAGGCCAGGGGGATCGGGGACAACGGCTCGCTGCCACGCGTCGCGCCGGACGGGACCGTCTGGCTGGCGACGTCGAGCTTCGGCAACTCGAACGGCCCCTACACGATGTCGTTGACCTCGTCGCGGAACGGCGGCAAATCGTGGGCGCGCCGTCGGGTGATCGTCCGCCATACCGTCAACGGCTACCGGAACACGACGTTCCGCGCCGCTTTCGGGGAGGCGTTCACAGTCGGCCCACGGAAGGTCGGCCGCTTCTACCCGTTGTACGCCGCGTACGAGCAGTCGAGCGGCAGCGAGACGACGCTGTTCATCCGCGGTTCGTTCGACGGCGGCAAGCGCTGGTCGCGGGCGATCCAGGTGAACGATGCACCCGGCCCCGGTGACGCGTTGCAGCCAAATCTCGCGGTTGCTCCCACCGGGACCGTCGCAGTGGCTTTCTACGACCGGCGACTCGCGTGTCCGGAGTCGGACACGCCCGAGGCGACCGCTGCGGGACTGCTCTTCGACCCGCGCACGCCACAGGGGCGGCAGAACTACTGCATCAATACCGCAATCCAGTTCTATCGCCCGAAGCTTCGACCGCTCGGCCACAACATCCGTCTTTCCGAGCACACGTGGGATCCACAGCTGTCGTCACCGCGCTTCGACTGCATCTGCAACCCGGCGAGCTTCATCGGCGACTATTTCGGCATCGACTCACGCGGCGGGTTCACCTACACCGCGTCGGTCGAGACGTTCAACGCCGCGGGCGAGAACCCGGGCTACCACCAGCAGCAACTGGTCTCGAAGGTCCCGACGCCCTAGTAGCCCCAGCGCTCCCAGTGGACGAGGTCGTCCACGCTTTTCCTGGCCTGCGTCAACCTGCTCGAGATCGCGCTCCACTGCGAATCGTCCGCAGGCTTGCCGATGGTGATGCAACAGGCCACGGCCACATCATCTGGGATGCGCAGCAATTCCTTGAATGGCTGCATTGCTTCCGCGAACACCCCGAACAGCCCGGCGGCGTAGCCCTCGTCGATCGCTGCGAGCAGAATCAGCATGGCCGCGGCACCCGCATCGAAGTGCCAGTACGGGATGGGCCATTCGATCTCCGCGCCGTCGCTGAGCTTGTCCGGCTTGCGGTAGCGGTCGTGGTAGTCGTCCTCGCGAACTCCCACGACGATGAGCACGGGCGCCCTCAACCACGACTCGAGCGTCGCACCTGACCCCTCTTCGAGGAGGTCGGCGATCCGCTGCCGTGTGTCGGCGTCCGTTACGACAACGAGCCGCTGTCCCTGGCTGAAACCGGCACTCGGCGCACGCCGAACGGTTTCGACGATCCGCTCGATCGTCTCCCGGGGGATCGGCTCCGGTTCGTAGGCGCGCACCATCCGGCGGCGCCTCAGGATCTCCCTCAGATCCATCTCGGCGAGAATACGACAAGTGATCCGGCGCCGTGTCGTCGTCCACGGCCTCGTGCAGGGCGTGTTTTTCCGGGACTCGACCCGGCGGCTCGCGCAGCGGCACGGGGTTGCGGGCTGGGTGGCGAACCGTCCGGACGGAGCAGTCGAGGCGGCCTTCGAAGGCGAAGTGGATGCGGTCGAGCGGCTTGTCGCTTTCAGCCGCGAAGGCCCGCGAGGCGCTCAGGTCGAGTCAGTCGAGGTGATCGAGGAAGACCCGGAAGGCCTGTGCGGTTTCGCCGTGCGTTAGCCGGCTCACAGTCGTCACAGTTTCGTACCCGTGCCTGGCACCGGTACGTGTCCCGAGGAGCCACGCGGACGACGAGCCCGCTACTCCCACTCGATCGTGGCCGGAGGTTTCGAGCTCAGGTCGAGGGCGACTCGATTCACGCCCGGGATCTCGTTGATGATCCTGCTCGAGATCGTCTCCAGCAGGTCGTATGGCAGCCGCGCCCAGTCCGCTGTCATCGCATCATCCGATGTAACGGCGCGGATGACGATCGGATACGCGTACGTGCGCTCGTCGCCTTGGACGCCGACCGAGCGGATCGCCGGCAGCACGGCGAACGACTGCCACAGCTCGCGATACAGCCCCGCCCGGCGGATCTCCTCCTGCAGGATCGCATCGGCCGACCGCAGGATCGTCAGCCGCTCCTCGGTGACGTCGCCGATGATCCGGATCGCGAGCCCCGGGCCGGGGAACGGCTGGCGCCACACCATCCGCTCCGGCATGCCCAGTTCCTCACCCACCCGGCGCACCTCGTCCTTGAAGAGCAGCCGCAAAGGCTCGACGAGGTCCATCCGCATGTCCGCGGGCAGCCCGCCCACGTTGTGGTGGGACTTGATCATCGCGGCGACTCCGTCTTCTCCCCCGCCCGACTCGATCACGTCGGAGTAGAGCGTCCCCTGGACCAGATAGCGAATGTCTCCGAGTCTGCCGGCCTCCTCCTCGAAGACCCGGATGAACTCCTCGCCGACGATCTTCCGCTTCCGCTCCGGATCGTCGACGCCCTCGAGTCGTGACAGGAAGCGCTCCTGCGCCTGCACGTGGACGAGCGGCACACGGAAGTGTCCGTCGAAGGTCTCCACCACCTGCTCGGCCTCGTTCTCGCGGAGCAGGCCGTGGTCGACGAACACACAGGTGAGCTGATCGCCGATTGCCTTGTGCACGAGCAACGCGGCAACGGCCGAATCGACGCCGCCGGACAGAGCGCAGAGGACGCGCTCGCGCCCGACGGCCGCGCGGATCCGCTCCACCTGCTCCTCGATCACTGCCGCCGGCGTCCAAGCGGGCGGCGCGCCCGCGACGTTGTAGAGGAAGTTCTTCAGCAGCTCGGTGCCGTGTGGCGTGTGGACGACCTCCGGATGGAACTGCACCCCGTACAGCCGCCGTGCCGCATCCTCGAACGCCGCCACGGGTGTCGACCGCGAGGTTGCCACGACTCGCGCTCCGGATGGAGGGGCTGTGACGGTGTCGCGATGCGACATCCAAACGGTCTCCTCCTCCGGCAGGCCCGCGAAGAGCTCCGACTCGACGGCGGTCAGATCGGTCTTGCCGAATTCGGACGCGCCGGTTCGCTCGACGGTGCCGCC
>DASVEU010000077.1:0-7153 GCA_036380395.1 Gaiellaceae bacterium | reverse complement strand
GGCGGTGAGGAGAAGCAGCTCGCGCTTCCGCTCGATCCCACTGCGGCGACACCCGAGCTGCCGGAGCCGACCGTCTGGGAACGCATGCTCGCCGACTACCGCACGACGAACCTCTCGGTCGGCGTCCATCCGTTGGAGCTCTTGCGCGCACATCTGCCGGCGGGCGTCATCTCGTCGCGTGACCTCGAACAGGCATCGGATCGTGCGCAGGTGTCGATTGCGGGGATGGCCGTCGCGCGGCAGCGGCCGGCGACCGCGAACGGTGTCGTCTTCATGCTGATCGAGGACGAGTTCGGCGCGGTGAACCTGATCGTGCCGCCCTCCGTCTACGACAAGCATCGGGCGATCGTGCGCGGCGAGCCGCTCATCCTCGCGCGCGGCCGCTTCGAACGGATCGAGCGCAACCAGAACGTGCTCGTCCACTCGTTCGAGACCCTCGGCCCGCTAGCGCGCCAGGTCTCGCAGGAGACCGAGGTGGGCGCCAGCCTGCCCGGCGCCCACCATTTCGGTCATCGGTAGTCGGAGCTAGAACCCGCCGACGTACTCGCGAATGATCGTGCGGCCGTCCTTGCTTGTCTTGGTCGTCGTAGTCGCAGCGTTGCGAAGAGCAGTCTCGACCGTTCCCGGACCCGCGGTCGGATGCGAGGAGAGGTAGAGAGCTGCGCCACCTACGACATGCGGCGTCGCCATCGACGTCCCCGAGAGCGTCGCATAGCCGCCACTCTTGTACGTCGAGTAGATGCTGACGCCGGGAGCCCAGATGTCGACGCAGTTGCCGTAGTTGCTCCACGAAGCCTCGGCATCGCTGCTGTCGGTGGCGGCAACGGTGTCGACGCCGCTCGTGGTTCCCGCTGCTGCGGGTGAGTGCCCGCAGGCGTTCCCACCGTCGTTTCCTGCAGCCACTCCGAAGAACACGCCCTTGGCGACGGCGCCCTTCACGGCGTCGTCAACCGCGGTGTTCTGCGGCCCGCCGAGGCTCATGTTCGCAACCGCCGGCCGCGTGCTCGTGCCGGCGACGTAGTTGATGCCGGAGATGACGTCGGACCAGCTGCCGCTCCCCGCGCAGTTCAGCACCTTGATCGCGTGGAGGCGAATGCCCGGCGCGACCCCGACGACGCCGGCGGTGTCGTCGCGAGCACCGATCGTTCCCGCGACATGCGTGCCGTGCCCGTTGCAATCGCGTGGCGGGCCGTTGGCATATTGCTTGAATTCGACCACATTGAGATCAGGATGCGAGGCGTCGATCCCGGTGTCGATGACGTACGCGTCGACGTTCGTGATCGCACCTGAACCGTTACCGGCGAGCGTGGAGCTGACGTCGGCATCGACCTTGTCGACGCCCCACGGAAGCGTTTGCGCTGTTGCGGTCGCGATCCCGTCGAGCTCGATGTATGCCACGTTCTCGTCGGCCCGCAAGGCGGCGACTCGATCGTTTGGAATCACTGCGGAATAGCCGTGCAGCGCGGAGGACCAGACGTTCTCCACGCTTGTGCCGTAACGCACCGCGTGGAGATTCGCGACGGCGCTGGTGTCGACCGCGTTCTTGAGGACGACGATGTACCGATCTGACCCAGATCCACTTCCCTGGGCCGACACTACGAGAACAGTTGCCAACGCAGTCAGAGCGACGGCGAGCACAACAGTGCGTCTGAGCATGGACCCCTCCAAAGAGAATGACTAACGGCCGGTCGAATGGTAGAGCGACGTGACGACGGATACAAGGTCGTGCTCTAGTAGGCCGCCGGTTCCTCGTACGGTCCGCGCTGCTCCATTGGAGAACCCCGCTGCTGTTGACTGAGATTGAACGCTGTGTTCACCAGCGCGACATGCGTGAACGCCTGCGGATAGTTGCCAAGCTGGCGCCGCGCGTTCGGGTCCCATTCCTCGGCGAGGAGCCCGAGGTCGCTCCGCAGGTCGAGCAGCCGCTCGAAGATCTCCTCGGCCTCGTCGAGCCGGCCCTGCAGGGCGAGATTGTCGGCGAGCCAGAAGGTGCACGGCAGGAACGCGCCCTCGCCGGGTGGCAAGCCGTCGACACTTTGGGCTTCCTCGTCGGGTATGTAGCGGTAGACCAATCGGTCATGGACGAGCTCACGCTCGATCGCGGCGACAGTGCCAACCATCCGTGCATCGTCAGCGGGGAGAAAACCGACGAGCGGGATCATGAGCAGGCTCGCGTCCAGCCGCTTCGAGCCGTAGAACTGCGTGAAGGAGTTGAGCTCCGGATCGTAACCCTGCTCGCAGACCTCTCGGTGGATCTCGGTGCGGATCGCGCGCCACCGCTCGACGGGGCCGTTGCGGCCGAAGCGCTCAATGGCCTGGACGCCCCGGTCGAAGGCAACCCAGGCCATCACCTTGGAGTGCGTGAAGTGCCGGCGCGGGCCGCGCACCTCCCAGATGCCTTCGTCGGGCTCCTTCCAGGCGTCCTCGAGGAAGCCGAGCAGCCGGCGCTGGAGCGCCCAGGCCTCCTTCGACACCTCCAGTTTGTGGACACGACCCTGATGGAGCGCGTCGAGCACCTCTCCGTACACGTCGAGCTGGAACTGCCCGGCCGCCGCGTTGCCCACGCGCACGGGCGTCGAGCCCTCGTAGCCGGGCAGCCAGTCGAGCGTGAGCTCGAACAGCCGCCGCTCGCCCGCGACGCCGTACATGATCTGCAGCGCCGACGGGTCGCCGGCAGCGGCACGCAGCAGCCAGACACGCCAGGCGCGGGCCTCTTCGAGATAGCCCGCATTGAGGAATGCCAGCAAGGTCAGCGTCGCATCTCGGAGCCAGCAGTAGCGGTAGTCCCAGTTCCGCTCCCCGCCGATCTTCTCCGGCAGCGACGTCGTCGGCGCCGCCACCATGCCGCCGGTCGGGGCATAGGTGAGGCCTTTCAGGACGACGAGTGACGCTTGGACGTCCTCCTTCCATTTGCCCTCATAGCCACAGCGGTCGGCCCACTCCTGCCAGAAAGCGACCGTTTCGTTCAGAGCATGCTCTGCGTCGATCGCTCGCGGTGGCCGTTCGTTCGACGGGTACCAGGTCAACGTCAAGGGGACGCGGTCGCCCTTTCTCACAGTGAACTCGCCGAGGGTGCGGAGGTTCTCGCCGCGGTGTTCGACGGGAGTGCGGAAGCAGAGCGCGTCTGGCCCGGCAACTGCGAGGCGACCGTCCGCGGTCCGCCTGACCCATGGAACCGTGCCGCCGTAGTCGTAGCGGATGACGAGTTCGGAGAACATCTCGACGTGACCGCGCAACCCTTCGACGATGCGCACAATGTCCGGCGCCTTCCCTCGAGGCGGCATGAAGTCGATGACGCGTACGGCGCCGGTGTCCGTTTCCCACTCCGTCTCCAGCACGAGCGTGCACGGGCGATACCGGCGCTCGCCCTCCCACGCGTCCGCCCGCGGTGCGACGAGCCAGCGTCCATGTTCCGGCGTGCCGAGTAGCGCTGCGAAGCAGGCGCCCGAGTCGAAGCGCGGGAAGCATGCCCAGTCGATCGAGCCGTCGCGCCCCACGAGCGCCGCGGTCTGGAGGTCGCCGATCATTCCGTAGTCCTCGATTCGTGCCATCAGCGGTCCTCGATCTCGAGTGCGAAACGCCTAAAGCGTCGCAGAACGGTCTGGTTGAAGGCTCGCTCGTACTCCTCGGCCACGTCCTCCTCGAGCGTCGTGGCGAAGTTGTCGCGGAGGTCGGCGAGAATCTCCGTGCCGGTCTCGACGAGGTCGACGTAGTCGCCGTAGCGCTCCTCCGCCTCGTCGCGGTCTGCCCGGTTGTACGCGCCCTCGGCTGCGATGCAGTCTTCGATGAGCCCGCGCTGCTCGCGCTCGAAGAGGTCGAGCTGACGGTCGATGAGCTCAGAGAAGCGGGCGCGCCTGACCCTCATAGCAATCCCTCGTAGAGCCGGATGTGCGCGGCGGCGGCCGCGTCCCACGTCAGCGTGTCTCGCGCCTTGCGCGCCCCTGCTCGGGCACGCGCGAGCGCCGCGTCGTCCTCGAGCAGCTCACGGGCGGCGCCGGCGAGCGCCTCGACGTCACCGGCCGCCACGACACGTCCCGCACCGAACTTCTCGATCGGCTCCGCAAGCCCACCGATGTCGTACGCCACCGCGGGCACTCCGGCGCCGAGCGCCTGCAGGAGCGCACCGCTCTGGTCGAGCTCTGGCCGGTAGGGAAAGAGTGCGACCGTCGCGTCGCCGAGCGCACGCTCGAGCTCGGGCTGTGACAGGTAGCCGAGCCGCCATTCGGCTAGCTCGCCCGCCTCCGCCCGGTAACCGTTCACCGACTCGACCGGGTCGCCGGCAACGAGCAAGCGCGCACCGGGGATCTGTTTCGTCGCGGCGATCGCGTCTCCGATCCCTTTGTACGGTCGGATCGTGCCGAGACAGAGCAACGTGTGCCCGTCGTCGGCACGTTCGGGGTCACTCGGGAAGACGGGATGAGGGATGACCGCCGCGTCGACACCGAGCTCGGCAAGACTCTCGCGTCCGCGCTCGCTGTGGACGACGACGCGGTCGAAGCGAGCGAGCAGGTCTTTCCAGAGCCCGAGCTTTCGGGCCGTTCGTCGCGGCAGCAGATCGTGCGCGGTGAAGACAGACGGCACGCGAGGCCGCAGCAACAGCCGATCGAGCTCGGGCGCGGCGAGCCATTGCATGTGCAAGACGTCCGCTCGCTGAAGCAGCAGCACCGCCATGCCGGGCATGTGCTCCATGACCTTCAGCGGGATGCGCAAGCGGGAGCGTCCGAACAGCCTCGACGAGATCGGATAGAAGGGTTCGCTGCGCCGGTAGCCGACAGGTTTTGGCGTCTCGCCGAAGCGGAACCGAGACGTGACGAGCTCGACGTCGACTGCGCGGCGGGCTAGTGCCGCTGCGAGCTCGTGGTCGTATGCCGGTGTGAAGGCTGGGGGGTCCGAGATGACGACTCGCATCGGCAGTACAGTAGAGCGCCTGCTTGTCCGGACCTGGAACCTCTTTCACGGGAACACACAGCCGCCGGGGCGTAAGGCGTTTCTCAGGGAGATGGTGGAGCTTGCGAGCGCCGATCGTCCGACCCTGCTGTGCCTCCAAGAACTGCCTGTCTGGACGCTCGACCTACTGGACGACTGGAGCGGGATGACTGCGGTGGGGGCGGTTGCACAACGTCCGACGCTCGGGCCGTTTCCCTCGACACCCGAGCTCGGGCGGGCGCTGACGGAGGTTCACCACGGAAGGCTGCGCTCGGCGTTCACAGGACAGGCGAACGCGATCCTGCTCTCCTCGGATCTGCAACTCCGAGAACATCGTCACTTGATCCTCAACCCCTTCGGCTTCCGGCACGCGCAGGCGCGGCGGCTTGGACTCGGCATCATCGAACGGCTGGCGTGGGGTAAGGAGCGACGTGTGTGTCACGCCGTGCGGGCCGAGCGCGGAGACGAGACGCTGGTCATCGGGAACCTCCATGCGACCGGCTTTGCGGACAAGGGCGTGCCGGACGCCGAGCTCCTGCGCGCAGCGGTGTTCGTCGACGGGATGGCCAAGCGCGGTGAGCCTGTTCTTCTCTGCGGCGACTTCAACGTCGGCGTCGGCAACTCGCGGACGCTCACGGATCTGACCAGAGTCGACTGGGGATTTTCCGGCCCGACGGCGACTGGCATCGACCACATCCTCGTCCGGGGCCTCGAGGCTTCGCCGCCCGTCCGCTGGCCTGGAGAGCGGCGCCGGCACGAGGGGCGTTTGCTCTCCGATCACGCACCGGTCGAACGGACGGTCGCTTGACGTTCGAGGAGGCTCGCGCGCTGTTCCCCGTTCTCGAGCGGTTCGCATATCTGAACACGGGAACGCTGGGCCCTTTGTCCCGCCCAACGCTCGCGGCGGTGGAGGAACGCCTCCACTTCGACCAGGAGCGCGGGCGAGGAGGTCACGGCTGGTTCATGACGGTGCTCGAGTTGCGGGCCCGCGTGCGCGAGCAGCTTGCCGCACAGGTCGGGGCGTCCCCTGGCCAGATGGCGCTGACGAGCTCCACGACCGACGGCTGCAACATCGTGCTGTCCGGTCTGGAGCTCGGGCCGGACGACGAGGTGGTCACGACGGACTCAGAGCATCCGGGGTTGCTGTTGCCCCTTCACGTCTCTGGGGTTCGAGTGGGGGTCGCCAAGGTGGCGGGGCGGCCGACCGAGGATGCGCTCTCGTCGATCCTGGCGTGCATCACTCCGCGGACACGACTGCTCGCCCTGTCGCACGTCCTGTGGACCACCGGCCAGGTGATGCCGGTGCACGACCTGAAACGGGAGAGCGCCCTGCCCATGCTGGTGGACGGTGCCCAGTCAGTCGGTGCGATTCCGGTCGACGTCGGCGAGCTCGACTACTACACCGTGTCGTGCCAGAAGTGGCTTTGCGGGCCGGAGCCCCTGGGCGCGCTCTACGTCCGCGACCCGGACCAGCTCGCCGTCGCGATCCCGAGTGGGTTTGCGCAGAAGTCCCTCGAGCCGGACGGAACCTTCGTGCCCAAAGAAGGCGCAGCGCGATTCGACTCCGGCTGGCTGGCGACGCCCAGCCTCGCGGGCCTCGAAGCGGCGCTCGCCGGCTCACCCGAGTGGCGTTTCGAGCGCGCCGCCGAGATGGCGGGCCTCTGTCGCGGCGCCATGCGTGACCGCTTCGAGCTCGTGGCGGACGGCGGGGAGAGCACGCTCGTCTCGTTCGTCCCCCGGGGCGAAGCCGCGGCGGAGGCTGCGCGGCTCTACGAGGCCGGCGTGATCGTGCGCGACCTGCCCGGCACCGGCTGGCTACGCGCGTCGTGTGGTTGGTGGACGGGCGGCGACGACATCGACCGGCTCGTGGCTGCGCTCGGTTAGCTGTCGGGCAGTGGGGCGTACAAGTCGATCACAGTCCCGTCAGGGTCCTTGACCTGCGCGTAGCGCTGACCCCAGAACGCGTCCCAGGGTTCCTTGTGCTCTGTCGCGCCTGCGGCGAGGAGATCGCGGTGAACCTGGTCGACCTCGTCCGGCGAGTCGCACCGGAAGGCTCCGCCCACGGCGTGACCGTCCGACGGCCGCTTCCAGCCGGGATCGAACCCCCGCATGACGTCCTCCGTGTCGAGCGTGTAGCGCATGCCGCCCGGAAGCGGCGCTTCGACATGCTCCTCGTCCTCCGCGCCTTCCGGAAACTCGAGCCCGAGCAGGCGGTAGAACGCCACCG
>DASVEU010000076.1:0-2718 GCA_036380395.1 Gaiellaceae bacterium | reverse complement strand
CGCGCTCGACGCTGCAGCCGCCGGGCTCGGGCTGGCCGCGGCGAGCCCGATCCTTGCGGCGGCAGCGGTCGCGATCAAGCTGGACGACGGCGGGCCTGTCTTCTACCGGCAGCGCCGAGTGGGCCTGAACGGCGACGAGTTCGAGCTCGTGAAGCTGAGAACGATGCAGGTCGGGGCGGAGCGGAAGGGTGCAGGCTTCGCGGTCAACGAGGGCGATCCGCGCATTACGCGCGCCGGTCGACTGCTGCGGCGGCTCTCGATCGACGAGCTGCCGCAACTCTGGAACGTCGTTCGCGGTGACATGAGCCTCGTCGGCCCCCGCCCCACGCTCGCGTACCAGGTCGAGCGCTATACGCCGCGGCAGCGGCGCCGACTCGAGGTGAGACCCGGCATCACCGGCTGGGCGCAGATCCAGGGCCGGGCACGCCTGCCGTGGGACGAGCGGATCGAGCTGGACGTCTGGTACGTCGAACATCGCTCCCCGTGGCTCGACTTGAAGATCATCGTGCGCACGCCACGTGCGCTCTTCGCGGGGACGTACAAGGGCGATACGGGAGGGTGGTCGCGGTGATCCCGTTCTTCAACGGGGCGCAGGTGCGCGAGGCAGTCTCGCCCGAGCGTGCGCTCGAGGCGGTGCGCGCGGCGTTCATCGCGTATGCGCGCGGCGAGTGGACGATGCCGCCGAAGGTCTACGTGCCCGCCTATCCGGAGGGCGACTTTCGCGCGATGCCCGCGTTGGGCGCGGGTCACGCGCTGCTGAAGTGGGTGACGTCGTTCCCCGGCAATCCCGCCAAGGGGCTGCCGACCGTCACCGGGCTCGTGCTGCTCTCCGACGCCACGAACGGGATGCCGAAGGCGGTGCTCGACGCGGGTGCGGTGACCGCTCTGCGCACGGGCGCGGCTGCGGTGCTGGCGGCGGAGACACTAGGCCGAGCCGATGCCGAGACCGCCGCGGTCATCGGGGCCGGCGTGAACGGCGAAGCCGCGGCCCAAACCTTCATCGCGCGTGGCCGCCGCGTGCAGCTGTGGGACATCGACCGCGCCCGGGCCGAGGCGGTGGCGGAGCGGACCGGAGCGGAAGTCGCGCCGGGTCGGGACGAAGCTCTCGCGGCCGATCTACTAGTGACGGTCACACCCGGCCGCAACATCCTGCTGGAGGAAGGCTCACTTCGTCCCGGCCAGCACGCAAGCCTGATGGGAGCAGACGGCCCGGGCAAGACGGAGATCGCCGTCGAAGAGCTGGCTCGTGTGCGTGTCTTCTGCGACGACTGGGAGCAAGCCAGTCACAACGGCGACCTCGCCCACGCGGTCGAGGCCGGCAAGATCACGCGCGAGGACGTGACCCAGCTGGGCGACGTCCTTGTGGGCACGGCTCCCGGCCGTCAGTCCAACGACGACCTTACGATCTTCGACTCAACCGGGCTCGCGATTCAGGATCTCGCCATCGCCCTCGCCGCGATTGAGCAGGCCGAGAAACTCGACCTGACGACGATCGAGCTCTAGAACGGTTCAACGCTCTGCGGCGAGCCGTCCCTCGAGATCGCGACTGCCCGAGCGCTTGACCTGTCCTTCGTGCGGGAGGTCGGGCCTCAGGCTGCCTTGAGCAGCTTGACGACCAACATGGTCACGGCTCCTGGACTGCTCGGGATGAGGGACTGGTCTCGGTGCTCGCCGCGAACCAACTGATACGCGAACGCGCCGACCGTCGCTCCGATTGGCGGGCCGAGAAGGTAGACCCAGAAGTCATGCCACTCGTTCGCGACAAGCGCAGGACCGAACGAGCGAGCGGGGTTCATCGACGCGCCGGTAACGGCACTCGGCGATGCTACTTCGGAGGGTCGTGCCAGAGAGGTAACAGTGTGATTACGAGGGCAACCACCGTCCCCACAAGGCATGTGGGGAAGGAAGGAGACGTCATGTCGGGGCCGTTCATTTTCATCGCCACCAACCGGCTCAAGCCGGGGAAGCTCGACGACGAGAAGGCGAGAGTGCCAGGCCTCGTCGATTTCATCGAGGCGAACGAGCCACAGCTGATCGCGTTCAACGAGTACGTCAACGAGGAGGGCACCGAGGTCGCGGTCGTCCAAATCCATCCGGACGCCGACTCGATGGCGTTTCACATGGAGGTCGTTGCCGAGCGCGCCGCAGCCGCGTACGCGGAGACGGTCGACGCGACGACGGGCATCCAGGTGTTCGGCACGCCGAGCAACGCCGTCGTCGAAATGTTGCGCCGGCAAGCGGGAGCCGGCGTGCCGTTGAGCGTCAAGCCCCAGCACCTGGGTGGATTCACGCGTCCTTAGCCACGGAACGGTTACCACCCGAAGCTGACAACATGGCGACATGAACCTCCTAGAGCGGATCCGAAGCTTCTGGAAACCCAGGCCCGCCGCCGATCACCCGTTCACCGAGCAGGAACGCGATGAGCAGCGCCCGCCGACCGCCTACGACGAACGGGCGCGCACGGAGGAGGAGTTCATCGGCGACGACCTCGATCCGGACGAGCCCCGGGCGGGCAAGCTGCACTGACCGGGCTAGTTGGGGCGATCAGCCCCTTGGCGAGCGCATAGAGCCTGAGCTCCGCGCGGGTCTTCAGATCCAACTTCTGCATGATTCGGCAGGGTGCGTGCACCTTCCGGTCAATTGTTGTGGGCCCGGTGTACTACAGAGAACTCAGGTGAGAATCCTGCCCGGCGCTCCGCTCTCGTGGTCGTGCGTCGG
>DASVEU010000075.1:0-8944 GCA_036380395.1 Gaiellaceae bacterium | reverse complement strand
CGCACCGAACAACGCGAGCCCGACGACGAACCCCACCGCGCTCGTCACTGCGAAGGTGCGGTTCCGGAAGAGCGACAGCGGCAGGATGGGCTCAGCGACGCGCGACTCGACGAGCACGAACGCGCCAATCGCAACGACACCGATCGCGATCAGCGCGATGATCTCCGGCGAATCCCACGCCCACGTCGTGCCTCCCAGGCTGGTGAAGAGGACGATTGCCGAGAGACCGCCGGCCAGCAGCGCCGCACCGAGGTAGTCGACCTTGTGCTCCTTGGGTGCTGGGCGCACGTGGAACACGGCGCCGATGACGACGAAGGCGACCGCTCCGATCGGCAGGTTGACGTAGAAGATCCAGCGCCACGAGAGATTGTCGACGAAGAAACCGCCGAGCAGCGGCCCGATGATCGTGGAAACCCCGAAGACACCGCCGAAGATCCCCTGGTAGCGGCCGCGGTCGCGCGGCGGAATCACGTCGCCGATGACCGCGATCGCCGTCACGATGAGACCGCCGGCGCCGAGACCCTGCAGCGCACGGAAGGAGATCAGCTCCGCCATGTTCTGGCTCAGCCCGCACAGAGCAGAGCCGACGAGGAAGATGACGATCGCCGTCTGCAGGACGACCTTCCGGCCGTAGAGGTCGCCGAACTTCCCGTAGAGCGGTCCCGACACGGTCGATGCGAGCAGGTAAGCGGTGACCACCCAGGAGAGGTGCTGAAGCCCGCCGAGCTCGCCGACGATCGTCGGCAGCGCCGTCGACACGATCGTCTGGTCGAGCGACGCGAGGAGAAAGACCAGGATCAGCGCGCCGAAGATCACACGCACGCGCTGCTGCGTCTCGGGGATTTGCGCGGTCGCGCTCACTCTCGGAGGATAGGCAGCGACATGAGCGCGATGCCGGCGCAAGCCCAGAGGCAATAAGCCATCCAGGGATCTCCGATCACGTCCGTCTGCACTGCGAGCACGAGCCCCGCTGCGAACGCGGCCGCGATCCCTGACGCCGCCCACCAGCGTGTGTGCCGCGCCGCGGCGACGAGACCGACGAAGATCGCTAGCCCCCAGGCGATCCAGAGAAGCGCTCCGAACAATCCTGTCTCGGCCCCGATCTCCGTGTAGTTCGACTCTCCCGCTTTGATCGGCGTACCGGTGCGCGATGCAGTTTGCCCGGCGTTGGCGAGGCCGTACCCCTGCGGATGGTGGACGACAGTGCGCACACCTTCCCTGAGACTGATCCAGTGGCTGTGAATCGAGGGCTCGTCGATGCTCCCGGCGCTACCGCTCGCTCCAGGCTGCGCCTTCGCGTGGTTCCGCTGCTCCACCAGATCCTGCTGCGTCCACTTGCCCGTCGGCGCGACATGCGGGAAGACGTGCACCCACGCCACGCTGACGGCGAGCGTCGCGACGGCGGCAGCGACCGGCCACCAGCGCCGCGTGACGAAAGCGAGCACGACCAGGCCCGCCGCGAGTGCAAGGAGTGACGAACGCGAGAACGTGAAGAGCAGGCCCGCGAAGATCGCCGCGCTCAACGGCACGAGGATGCGCGGCCGGCGGAGGAACGCCGCGCCGAGCAGCAACGCAACGACGAACATGTAGGCACTCGCGAGCGGCCCGAGGAAGGTCGACACGAGCCGGCGGTAGAACCCGTGGGCATCGCCGCCGTTGTTGAACACGAAGTTCTCCGGGAGGCCGCCGGTGCCGTGGTAGTCGTAGCCGAGGTGCTTGTGGAAGTAGTCCACGACTGCGGAGTCGCGCCACCACGAGATCGGAATGAAGAAGTCGTCTAGGAGCCCGAGCACGGCGACCGCAGCCGCCGCGCCGACGACGGTCCAGACGAGGCGGACGAGCTCCTCGCTGCGCAGGATGACGGAGCGGCCGAGGAAGTACGCGCCCACCGGAACGAGGTCGTGCTTGAGCGCGAGCCCGATCGCCGACCGGTCCGCCGTCCCGCCGAGCCAATCCTGCGGGAGCACGGCGTACACGCAGACGACCGCTGCGAACGCGACCGCGACTACGTCTGCCGGCTGAACCCGGAAGGCAAGCCGGCCGGCGCGCAGGGCTTCGAGCGCGACGCGGGCCAGCGCGACGCCGAGCAGAATCTCCTTCCAGGCCTGGATCGCCGTCAGAGCGCCTCCGCGGACGCCGGCCCCGTACAGGGCCGCCATCACGGCGTTGTGCGCGGCGAGCCCCACGATCCAGGCGTACAGGGCGAAGACAGGCCGCCGCCAGACGAGGACGGCGCCGGGTAAGAGCAGGAGCCCGTAGACAGCGACCGCGAGCCCTGAAGCCATCAGGCGGGTAGTAAACCGGGCGGGAGCGTAGTGGGCGCTCCCGCCCGCCGAATGTCAATTAGGAGCCCCAGGGATGCATGGTCCCTCCTTCCCCCAACCAGATCCACAGTTCGAGGGGCTTATGTTGTCATGAGGAAGCGCCGATTGACAGAAAGTGACTCCAGAAAAGAATTTGACTTATGTCCGAGAACTCCTAATGATCCGGAGCAGCGTGTCCTTGAGCGAGACCACAGAGGGCGTCGGAGCCCGCCTCAAGCGCCTGCGCGTGGCGCGAGGCTTCTCCCAGCGCGATCTCTCATCGCCTGGAGTTTCGTATGCATACATCTCGCGTATCGAAGCGGGTGCACGTACGCCGTCGGTCAAGGCGCTCCGCAAGCTGGCGCAGAAGCTCGGCGTTTCGGTCGAGTACCTCGAGACCGGCCGTGACATCCGTGAGGTCGACGACCGGGAGCTCAAGCTCGCGGACGCAGAGCTTCAACTTCGACTCGATTCGGACACGGGCGCAGCAGAGGAGAAACTCCAGGAAGTCCTCGCCGACGCGAGCGCTGCAGGCGATCGGGTCTCAGCGAGTCGTGCAGCGATTGGACTCGGGCTCGCTGCTGCCCACCGCGGCAATCACCTCGACGCGGTCGAGCGTCTGGAGTCCGCGCTCGAGTATGACCGCGTAGCTCCCCACCTCCGCCCTGACGTGTACACGGGGCTCGCGCAGTCCTACGCTGCGCTCGGAGCACCGGACCGCGCTGCGCGCCTGCTCGAACAATGCCTCGCTGAAGTAACCGCGGCAACGCCCGACGACGTAACGCTCCTCGTCCGCTACTCCACGTTCCTGAGCTATGCGCTGACGGACGCAGGGGACTATGGCCGCGCGACCGAGGTCGTCCGCGGTGCGTTGAGCCGGGCGGGCGACTCTGGCGACGGTTACACGCGCGTACGCCTTTACTGGTCGCTCGCTCGTGTGGCTGCGATCGAAGGCCGTTCGGCCGAGGCGCTCACGCAGATCCGCAAGGCGATCGCCCTCCTCGAGGCAACCGACGACACGCTGACACTCGCCCGCGGATACCTCCTCTCGGCCGGCATCGATTCCGAGGAGGGGCGCGCCGACGAGACCCGCAACCAACTCGAGATCGTCGCACGGCTCCTCGGCCCTACCCCGGAGCCTGCGGACCTCGGGATGCTGCGCATCGGCCAGTCTCGCCTGGCAGCGCTCGAGGGTGACAGTGCACGCGCCGTCGATCGCGCCAGGGACGCGCTCGCGATCCTCGGGAACTTCCACGGGGGCGAGATGGGTGCGGCCTGCTGGGCACTCGCCCGTGGGCTTGCGCTCCAGGGGGAGACGGATGCCGCAAACGAAACGTATCGCCGCGCAGTCGATCTTCTGACGGTGCACGGCCGGCGGCACAACGCGGGCCTGGCCTCCCTCGACTGGGCTTCGCTCCTGCAGGAGCAAGGGCGAGCCGAAGAGGCGGAGCCTATCCTCCGCCGCGCGTACGATCTCGGCGTGGACGCCGAGCTCGCAACCCGCAAGAGTTGACCCTCGAGCGGGTCGTTCGCCCCGCCGGCCCGTACACGCTCGCGCTCTGCGCGAAGCACGCGAGCGACGCGACGCGCCGTGTCCGCGACGGGACGCTGACAGCCACGCTGCGCGTCGGCGAGCTCGCGGAGGTCGCAACAGCCAGGCAGACGCTGGACGGACGCCTCGTGCTGCGCGCGGAGAGCGAAGAAGGTCTGGAGCGGTTGCGGTTCGTCCTCGCCGTCGATGCCGACCACACCGAGTTTCTGCGTCGCTTCGCACGCGATCCGCTGATCGGCGAGACTGCTTCACGATTCCAGGGGATGAGGCAGCTCCGCATGGCGACAGTGGCGCAGACACTGTTGCGTGCGTTCTGCGGACAGCTGATCGACTCGCGCCGAGCGCGGCAACTCGAGCGCATCATCGTGCGCGCTGTCGAGCCGCGCGTCGATGGCACCGATCTCCATGCGCCGCCGACGGCGAAGTCGCTTGCGCGGTTCGCGCCGGTGCGACTACGGCAGCTCGGACTGCACGCGAGCCGCGCGGCTGCCCTCGTCCGGATCTGTCGGTCCACCGACCTCGAGAAGTTGCACGCGCTGCCGACGGAGCAGGCGGCGGCCTTCATCGAGCGCCAGCGAGGGCTCGGCCCCTGGTCCGCCGGCGTCGTCTGCCTCGAGGGGCTCGGACGCTACGAGCGCGGCCTGGTCGGAGATCTCTCGCTCGTAAAGCTGATGTCGCGACTGCGCGGCCGCTGGGTGGAAGCGCACGAGACGGCCGAGCTGCTCGCGCCCTACGGCGAATGGGGCGGCCTGGCCGGGCTGTACCTCATTACGGGCTTCGCGCACGGGTTGATTCCGCTGCCCGAGGAACGGCCCGTCCGTTTCCCGCGGCCGGCGTACGCGTGATCGAGCTCATCCTCGGCGACATCACGGAGCAGGGGGTCGACGCGATCGTCAATGCGGCGAATCCCGGACTACTGGGCGGCGGCGGCGTGGACGGGGCGATCCACCGCGCGGGTGGGCCGTCGATCCTGGAGGAGTGTCGCCTACTCGGAGGCTGCGAGCCGGGAGACGTAAAGGCGACCTCAGGCGGGGCGCTGCCGGCGAGGTACGTGCTCCACGCCGTCGGCCCGATCTGGCGCGGCGGCGGCGCGGGCGAGCCCGAGCTGCTCGCGTCGTGCCATCGGCGCGCGATCGAGCTCGCCGACGAGCTGAGCTGCAGATCGGTGGCGTTCCCGGCGATCTCGACTGGTGCGTACGGGTACCCGTTGGGGCTGGCGGCCCCGGTTGCGATCGCGGCGACAGAGGCGGCCCTGACGGCGCATCGGTCGGTGGAATTGGCGCGCTTCGTCTTCCGCGACAAGAAGACGCTCGGCCCGTACCGGACGGCTCTGACTTCCTAGACTGCGACATGGCAGCGAACCGGAAGATCGCGATTCTCGGCGCCGGACGGATTGGCGAGTCCCTGTTGGCGGGGCTGCTCAGCTCGGGCTGGCGGAAACCGAACGACATCGTCGTCACCGGGCGGCGTGAGGAGCGACTGAAGGAGGTCGCCGACCGCCACGGCGTCAGGGCAACCCTGTCCAACCCCGAGGCGGTCGCCGATGCCGGGCTGGTCGTGATCGCGGTCAAGCCCCAGGACTTCGACGTGTTGCTCGGCGAGATCGGCGGGTTACTCACGCCCGAGCAGACCGTTCTCTCCGTTGCCGCAGCCATCCCAACCGCACAGATCGAGGCGCGGCTGGCACCCGGGGTTCCGGTCGTGCGAGCGATGCCCAACGCGCCGGCGCTCGTGCACGAGGGCATCGCCGGCATCTGCGCGGGCGCGCATGCGGCCGATGAGCATCTCGATCTCGCAGAAGACGTGCTCGCACATCTGGGCAGCGTCGTCCGCGTACCGGAGCGCTACATGGACGCCGTCACCGCCGTGTCCGGCTCGGGCCCTGCGTACTTCGCGCTCCTGGCGGAAGCGATGATCGACGCCGGCATCCTGCTCGGCCTGTCGCGGGAGACCTCGACGCAGCTCGTCGTCCAGACGATGCTCGGCACGGCCAAGCTCCTGCGCGACGAGGAGATGCACCCGGTGGAGCTGCGCGAAGCAGTGACGTCGCCGGGCGGCACCACGATTCATGCGATCCGCGAGCTGGAGCAAGCCGGCGTGCGCGCTGCATTCTTGAATGCGATTCAGGCTGCAATGGAGAGATCGAAAGAGCTCGCGGCTGGCGATTCGTGAGCGACGACGTCGACCTCGTCATCGTCGAGGACGCGAACGAAGTGGCTGCGGCGGTCGCCGAACGGCTGGCCCACGCCGCGCGTGCAGGCGGACACATCGCGCTCACCGGTGGCACGACGCCCGAGCAGGCCTACAAAGAAGCGGCGGAGCGCGAGCCCGACTGGAGCAAGACGGAGGTCTGGTGGAGCGACGAACGCTGCGTTCCCCCCGATGACGACCTTTCGAACTATGCGCTTGCGAAACGCACGCTGCTCGACCGGCTCGAGCACTATCCGCGCGCTGTCCATCGCATCAAGGGCGAGCTCGGGAAAGAGAGAGCGGCCGCCGACTACGAGCTGGAGCTCGGCGAAACCTTGTTCGATCTCGAGCTGCTCGGTCTCGGCACGGACGGTCACGTCGCATCCCTGTTCCCGAATGCACCGACCCTGCAGCTGAGCAGGCGGGTGCTTCCGGCAGAGCCCGGGCTGGAGCCCTTCGTCGACCGTGTAACGCTGAGCATCCCCGCTCTGAACAGCGCACGAGGGGTCCTCTTCGCCGTCTCCGGCGCCGAGAAAGCGGAGGCCGCGCGCCGGGCATTCGCGTCGAAACCAAGCCCCGACACGCCGGCCAGCCTCGTCCGGGCTCGCGGCGGCACGACGACTGCAATCCTCGATCGCGCTGCAGCAGCCAAGCTTGGAGCTTGACACGGCACTCTCTATATGTAGAAGTGCGCCGGGAGACCAAAGGGGCGGCCGTTCTTTTGCAAGAGACGCTGGTACTCGACAAGCCGGAGCAACTCAAGGCGCTCGGCCATCCGCTCCGGGTGCGCGTGCTGGAGATGCTCGGCCAGGAAGGCGACTGGCAGCTCACGAACCGTGAGCTCGCCCAGCGGCTCGGCGTCGACCCAGGCCACCTGCACTTCCATGTGCGCATGCTGCTCAAGGCAGGGCTGATCGAGCTCGCAGAGGCGAACGGACGCGGCCGCGAGAAGCCGTACCGCGCCGTCGCAAAGATCTTCCGAGTTGCGCCCGAGCTGCTCTCGGCGGGCGGCGCGAGCGACATCCAGGCGGCGATGATCGACCAGGTCCAACGTGCGCACGCGGTCTACTCGGCCGACGGCACGTTTCGAAGCGCGCAGCTCGAGCTGAAGCTGACGATGAAACGCGCGCTCGAACTGATGGGGACGTTCCTGGAAACCGCACGCGCCCGCGAAGACGAAGGCGCGGACAAGATCGTATTGACGATGTTCGCGCACCCGCCCGCGCAGCAGGACTAGGGAAGGAGCGGCGAGCTCAGTTCCGCGTCCAGCTCGCGACGGGCGGCGAGCGCCTGCAGCACGACCACCGTGTCCGCGGCCGGAATGTCCTCGAGGTAATCCTCGCGTGCCTCGAACGATTCGAGCACGGCCTCGATCGCCTCGACGTACGCGACCGGGTCCTGGGCGGCGATGAAGGCGAGCGCGTCTCCGACGGGCGCAGGGAAGTCGTCGTGCGTGCGCAGGCCATCCGCGAGGACGCGCGCATCCTGGTCGCGGCCGAGCACGAGCAGAGCGAGCGTGGCGGCGTACCGGCCGATCGGCGACTGCTCCTCCGCGGCACCCTCCTCGAGCGTCCAGCGCGCGTCGGCCTCGGCGCCTTCCCAGTCGTCGGCGAGGATGCGTGCCTTGAGGATCGCGATCGGGCGCCCCCAGCTTCCAGGTGGCGCGAGCTCGTAGCTCTCGCGGTAACGCTCGACGGCCCTTGCGAACCAATCGCGCGCGTCCTTCGTATTGCCGGCCATGAGCCGTGCGAGACCCGCGCCTCCGGCTGCGTTCCCCATCCGAGTCAGCTGGCGCTGGCGGGCGTCCTGATCCTCGGCGTCCGGCAGTCGCGCCTCACCGTCCCGGTACCGTTCGTCTTCACGCCGTGCGTGCTCCGCCCAGTCCACCACGGCAAGAGCCTATGAAAACGTCCTTCTACGACCTCCCGCTGCTGACCGCCCCCGGACAGGTGTTCACTCCCCGACCGTCGACGGAACGGCTCGTCGACGAAGCGCTCGAGCGAATCGACGGCGTCCCGATGCGTGTCGCGGACGTCGGGACGGGCAGCGGCGCCGTGGCGATTGCGCTGGCGGTCAACCGGCCGCAGATCCAGGTCTGGGCGACCGACACCAGCGTGGCCGCGGTTGAGCTCGCGCGCGAGAACGCGAAGCTTCACGGTGTCGAGGACCGCGTGCACGTGGTCCAGGGAGATCTCCTCGAGCCGCTGACGGAGCCCGTCGATCTGGTTGTCGCGAACCTGCCGTACCTCTCCGAGCAGGCGCGGGACCCGCGCTACGACAACGAGCCGCCGGAGGCCGTCTACGCGCCCGGCGACGGGCTTGAACCGTACCGCCGCCTGTTGAATGCCTGCCGCGACGGCAAGCTCGAGACGGGCGGCTCGCTCCTGATCCAGTTCCATCGGGACGCGTTGGCGGCGAACTGCTGGGAGCTCGAGGACCTGCGCGAGAAGCTCGAAGCATCCTCCGTAGACTCGTAGAGATGAAGCGTCGGGAGGTCGTGTTCGTCGACGGCGTGCGCACGGCTTTCGGGCGCGCGGGTCCACAGGGCATCTTCTGGAAGACGCGCGCCGACGACATGGCGGTGAAGGTCGTGCGCGAGCTGTTGCGGCGAAATCCGGAGATCCCGCCCGAGAGCATTGGCGACGTCATCTACGCGGCCACCGCGCAGGTCGGCGACCAGGGGCTGACGCTCGGCCGCGACGTCGCACTGCTGGCCGGCATTTCTCAGTCCGTTCCCGGCTTTGCGGTCGACCGTATGTGTGCCGGCGCGCTGACGGCTGTGACCGCCGGCGCAGGTGAGATCGCGTACGGAGCATGTGACATCGTGCTCGCCGGCGGCGTCGAGCACATGGGACACCATCCGATGGGCGAGGACGTCGACTTCAATCCGCGCTTCGTT
>DASVEU010000074.1:0-4150 GCA_036380395.1 Gaiellaceae bacterium | reverse complement strand
AGGTCGGTCGATCGCGACCCGGTACGCCACGATCGCGCTCTCGCTCTTCTGCTGGGCCTCGAGCCGACGCAGCCAGTCGTCGCGCGCCTGCCGAAGCGAGAGACCGCCTGCCGACGGCCGAACGGGCGGGGGCCACGCCGGGGACCGCGCCGAGCGGTTCCACGGAGACCGCAGTCAGCCCGTCGCGGGGCGAGCCTGACGAGTCGCCGGCGAATCGGGTCCATAGAAAAAGCCCCGTTTCCGGGGCCTTTTCCGTAGCAGGCCTGTAAGCCGGATAGTCCTCAGGGTCGCTCCAGCGGGGGCCGCGAGGCTGCCCAGAGGAGGAGCGATGAAGAGACGATGGATGAGGGAACTGGCCGATTTCCAGCGCTTTTGCACGTCGGAGCGGCGGCTTGCCCCGATGACGTGCGCGGCGTACGAGCGTGACGTTTCGGCGTGCCTGGATTACCTACAGGGTCAGGGGATCCGTGACCTCGGCGCCGTGAAGGTGAAACACCTGCGCGCCTTCCTCGCCGAGGAGCAGAAGCGTCGGCCGGCCGTGTCGAGCCAGGCTCGAACGACCGCCGCGCTGAAGTGCTTCTTCCGCTTCCTCGTCGAGGAAGAGCGAATCGTCCGCAACCCGGCGCTGCCGCTTCGGACGCCGAAGAAGCGGGAGAGCCTCCCGGACACGCTCACCATGAGCGAGCTCGAGCGGCTGCTCGCCCAGCCCGGGCGCGACGACGTCTGGGAGCGGCACTTCCCGGGCAAGCCGGAGCGCGACCGGCTCTTGCTCGCCCTCATGGCCTACGCGGGCCTGCGCCGGAGCGAGCTGCTCGGCCTCGAGTGGGACGACGTCGACCTTTCCCGGCGGCTTCTGCGGGTACGGAAGGCGAAGGGCGGCCGAGAGCGAACGATCCCGATCCACTCTGCGCTCGCACCACTCTTCGCCGAGTACTACGCGACCCGTGTCCCGCTGACCGCGCAGGCGGTCTTCCTCGGGGTCCAAGGGAAGCCGCTCAACTACACCCAGCTCGGGCAGGTCTTCCGCCACTACGTGAGCGCGGCTCGCGTCAACGAGCGCAAGCTCGTCACGCCGCACACGCTCCGGCACGTCTTCGCCTCCGAGCTCCTGCGCGCCGGCGCGAACCTGCGCCAGATCCAAGAGCTCCTCGGCCACAAGCACCTCGACTCGACGCAGCGCTACACGCGCGTGAACGCACACGAGCTGCGCGGCGCGATCAAGAGGCTCCGTTGGGTCGGCTGATGGTGACCTCGAAGGTCACCGACATGCGATGTCACCAACGCCGGGAGCCGCGCCCAACCGGGCGCGACCGTCGTTTACGACTGTGAGCCCCAGAACCAGTCCGCGAACTGCTGTCTGTCGGTCATGCGCAAGCTGGTGGTCACGTCTCGGTCGAAGACTCCGAGCTCCTCGTCGGTCTGCGAGGCACCGGTGGCGGCGGAGCGAGAGGCGATTCCCGGCCTCCCGTCCTCGAAGGCGGATCGGCCGATCGGCTGGCACGCCGCGTGCTGCACCGGCCGGCCGTTTCGGTGACGAGGGTAGGTCGCTGGAAGGCCGACCGCTTCTAGGCCCGGACCGGTCACACAGTCGAGCCAGTCGCGCTCGTCGACCTCGACGGTGACGAGATGGTGCTGCTCGGACTCGTCGAGGTCCTCGACCCCGTACGGCTGTCCGCGCAGCTTGTGCTGGACTTGGAGGCGCGCCACCCGTAGATCGCGGTTGAGGTAGAGGACACCGAAGCTCCCCGGGATGTTCCACCGCCCGCCGCGCTGCCTCGAGTAGCTCGTGTCGAGCGGATCCGACCACGACGGCTCGGCCAGGCGGTTGTAGGAGCCGCCCCGGCGGATCGTGTGCCCGTAGGCCACCCGCTCAGGCGGCCGAGGCCCAATCGAAGCTGTCGCGCACGAGCTCCAGCAGCTCGCGGTGCCGATCAGCGGCAATTAAGTTCAGCATCGTCTTCCCGCCGTAGGCGTCGGCAGGGCGACGCGCTACTCCAACGAGCCGGCCTGGCTTGAGCTTGCGCTCCAGCAGGTCGCAGATCGCCACCAGCGTCTGCACCTTTTCCTGCCGCTCGGACGGGACGCCACGCTCGAGCCACTGGTCGACCGCCTGCCGGCGCACCCCGAAGAGCGAGGCGAGCTCGGTCTTCGACAGTTCGAAGGCGTCCATCACCCGCCGCAGCGGGTGCTCCTGGTCGGGATGATTGAGGTAGAAGCGGACGCGGCGTAGGAAGTGGTGGGCAGTGAGATCATCGACGACTGCGCCCACGCCGGACCCTGCCGGCACCACGTCGGGACCCCGCAGCCCGATCAGCAGGCAAACCCGGCTTGTCAGATCAAGCGCGACCGCCTCCTCGAGCGGAAACCAGGCCGTCCACGGACTGAACGGCGCCTCCGCCGAAACCGTTTCGAGCGCCTCCACCGGTGCCCGCCTGGGCGTTCCCTTCACATCGATAACCGCAAGATCGCCCTCATCCGTGCGGACGATGATGTCCGGGCGAACGCGATGAGCCTCATCGAGCACGCGCAGCGTCAGCACGTTGAAGCAACGGACGTACTCGCGCGTCGCATCGTCCGAGCCTTCAAGAGCACGCTCAAGCCGGGCTCCGAGCGCCGGCAGAAGCTCGCCGGCGTCGAGCTCGCGCAGAGCGCGCCGGACCTTTTCCGGGTTCCGAGCAAACAGGTGTGACGCGGTCTTAGTGGACGCCATGTTCACGCACGATAGCGCAAGGAAACCGCAAGCGCAAGCCAAACGCAAGGTAAACTGCTAGAGGCTTGATGTGAAACTCGCCTTCGCTTGCACGCTGCTACGCCCAGGGCAATGCGTTCCAGTCGTCCGGCCGCCGGTCGCGCCATGCCGGGATTCCGAGCTGGGATTGCGCCTCTCTGGGTGATCTCGTCTCAGTCTCGACGCCTACTCCGTGGGCGAGGGCGAGTTCGGAGCGCGGATAGGCGAGGGTGCCCGCGGACGATGAGCGCGGCGCGCCAGCCATGATGATGATGCACGGGCCGTCCGCGGTCGCAACGAACGCGTGCTCGGTTCCCGGCGGGCAGTGCACGAAGTCCCATGCCGTGAGCGGCCGCTCCTCGCCCTCGACGAGTAGCAGACACTGACCGGCCAGGACGAGGAAGTCCTCCTGTGTGGACTCAGCGTGATACAGCCCTCTCCCTCCGGGCCGGAGAACGCGGAGGTTAATTCCGAGGTCGGCGAACGGCGCACGCTCGCCCTCGAAGGCGCACATGGCGCCGAAGTGGTCGTTCGTCTCCCACGCCGCATCCCGAACGTTGACGACGAACCAGCCGTCGGTCACGGGCGCGAGACCGGAGTCCAGCTCTTCAAGGCGTGCTTCGTTGACCATTTCCGCTCCTCTCCTCGCGTCGCTCAGCCTACGCGCCGGAATTCACATTAAGCCTCTAGCCTCCGGCGATGACGCACCGATGATGCGCGTACGCGGGTTTCGCTGAGTCGACCGGCGTGGTGGTCATCGACCCCGTTTCTCGCGACCGGAGAGGGTGTGGATTGATCGCAACAGGTTGACCGCTCAACGGCGGCGGCGCCTCCCGCGACGCCGCCGCCGACGACCCGGTGGTTGCGACTGGATAGCGTCGTCGTCGCGGGCGTCGCTGGACTGCGATGCGTGATCCGGCCGACTGTCACCTGCCGACTGGGCATCGACGGAAGCCTCCGATTCTTCTGCCGGGGCGACGAGCACCTCCAGTCGGTCCGCCGCAGCGAACAGCTCGTCGCGGTCGACGTGTGCATAGCGTGCGACGGTCGAGAGGTCGGCGTGGCCGAGGTATTCGGCTACGAGGCGCGTGTCGCCGAGCTCCTGCCGGAGCCAGGTCGCAGCCGTATGGCGCAGCGTGTGCGCGGTGACGTGCTTCTCGACCCCGGCGCGCTTCGCGGCTCGCCGGATGATGTCGGCGAGGATCGTCTCTTGCAGGCGTCCGCCGGCGAGACCGCAGAAGACCGGGTCGGTCGGCGCGGGCTCGCGTGCGTCGCTGAGCTTCAGCAGCTCATGGGCGAGGCGAGCCGGCAGCGGTTGACGTCGAGCCTTGCCGCCCTTCCCGTGGCAGACGAGCAGCGACCGCTTTCGTCCGTTGAGTTTGAGGTCGCGCCACTCGAGCGAGCACAGCTCGGAGCGACGAA
>DASVEU010000073.1:0-3991 GCA_036380395.1 Gaiellaceae bacterium | reverse complement strand
CGAAACGCGCGTTTCAGGCTCGAGGTGTAGACCGCCGCCTGCAAGCCGAGATGCGAGTCGTTCGCGAACGCGAGCGCCTCCTCGTCAGAGCGGACGCGGATCAGAGGCACGATCGGGCCGAACGTCTCCTGCTGGTTGATGAGCGTGTCGACGCCGACGTCCGTGACGACGGTCGGCTCGTAGTAGAGACGAGTGGGGCGATCGCTGGCTCGCGAGCCGCCCAGGACGACGCTTGCGCCCTTGTCCACGGCGTCCTCCAGGTGTCGATCCATCTTGGACGCTGTCGGCTCGTTGTTCATCGGGCCGACCATGGTCGAGTCGTCGAACGGATCGCCAAGGCGCCAGTCCGCCGCCGCCTTCAGCACCTCGTCGAGGAAGGCGTCGTGTACGCCCTCGTGCACGAGAACCCGCTCCGTCGCACAGCACACCTGTCCTGCGCAGAAGAAGCCACCGAAGACGGCACCTTGCGCGGCGCGCCCTAGATCGGCGTCCTCACAGACGACGACAGGCCCGTTGCCGCTCGCCTCGATCAGAGAGCGTTTGAGGCCGGCGGCGCGCACGATCTTCTCTGCGGTCGGATGAGAGCCGACGAAGCCGACGCAGTCGACGTCCGGATGCGTGACGAGGCGCTCGCCGACGTCGCCGCCGCCGTAGACCACGTTCACGACGCCGTCCGGCAGGCCGGCATCCGCCATGATCTGCATGAAGTTCGCCATTGCAATCGGCGTCCACTCGGAGGGTTTCATCACGATCGTGTTACCGACGGCGATCCCCGGGGCGATCAACTCGACAGGGATGAGCGTGGGAAAGTTCCAGGGTGTGATGCCCGCATAGACGCCGTTGGGCTTGCGAAAGGTGAGGATCCGCTTGTTCGGATCCTGAGACGGGATGATCGCCGTCTCCATCCGCTTGACGTCCTCGGCGGCGATGCGGAAGTTCTCTGCGGTCTCGTCGATGTCCCCGAGCGCCTCGGCGGCGTAGGGTTTGCCCTGCTCGAGCGACAACTCGCGTGCAAAGTCCTCGCGCCGTTCGTCGATCAGGTCGGCGATGGCGTGGCAGACCTTCGCCCGTTCCCAGGCTGACAGCGCGGCCCACTTCGGCTGGGCCGCACGGGCGGCCGCCACTGCGCGGGCGATGTCGCCCGCGCCGGCGTCCGGCGCCTCGGCGAGCGTCTCGCCGGTGACGGGGGAGACCACGACGCGGGCACTCTCGCCGGTCGAGGCGACCCATTCGCCGCCGATGAAGTTCTCGAGAGTACGGACCGTCACGGCCATGGGGGCTCCTTTCGAACGCTGGGGCGACCGTACCTTTTTTGAGAGAGTTGTCCCATGCCTCGAATCACGGCCGCCCAGGCGCTGGTTCGCTTTCTCGCCGCCCAACACGTCGAGCGGGACGGCGCGGAGCAGCGGTTCTTCGAGGGGTGCTTCGGGATCTTCGGGCATGGCAACGTGGCGGGGCTCGGGCAGGCGCTCTACCAGCACCCGGATCTGCTGACCTACTACCAGGCCCGCAACGAGCAGGCGATGGTGCACACCTCCGTCGGCTTCGCGCGGATGAAGAACCGACTTGCCACGCTTGCGTGTACCACCTCCATCGGGCCGGGCGCGACGAACCTCGTCACCGGCGCGGCCCTCGCCTCGGTCAACCGGCTACCGGTGCTGCTCCTACCCGGCGACGTGTTCGCGTCGCGGCGGCCCGATCCCGTTTTGCAACAGCTCGAGGTCCCGTCGCGGGGCGACGTCTCCGTCAACGACGCGCTGCAGCCTGTGTCGCGCTACTTCGATCGCATCGAGCGGCCCGAGCAGTTGCTCGCGGCGGCTCCGGCGGCGATGCGGGTGCTCGTCAACCAGGCCGAGACGGGAGCCGTGACGCTTGCGTTCCCGCAGGACGTGCAGGCGGAAGCGTACGACTACCCGGACGAGTTCCTCGCGCACCGCGTCTGGCATATATCGCGGCCCGAGCCGGACGCGAAGGTCCTGGCAGACGCGGTCGCGCTCATTCGCAGCGCGAAGCGCCCCTTGATCGTCGCCGGGGGCGGCGTGATCTACTCCGAGGCGACCGACGCCCTGCGTGCATTCGCCGAGCAGACGGGAATCCCGGTGGGGGAGACCCAGGCAGGGAAAGGCTCACTGCCGTACGACCATCCGTCTTCGCTCGGGGCAATCGGTGCGACAGGCACACTCGCGGCGAACCGGATCGCCGCGGACGCGGACGTCGTGATCGGCATCGGCACCCGCTGGTCCGACTTCACGACTGCCTCGAAGACCGCGTTCCGGAATCCCGATGTGCGTTACGTCAACGTGAACGTCGCCGACTTCGACGCTGCGAAACTCGCTGGAATCGCGGTCGTCGCCGACGCGCGGGTCGCTCTCGAGCGGCTAGCCGTTGCGCTCGCTGGACATCGGGTCGATGCCGCATACAGCGAGCTGGCTGCCCGGCTCAACACCGAGTGGGACGAGGAGGTCACGCGGTTGTACGGGCTCGGTCACGAGCCACTGCCTGCCCAGAGCGAGGTGATCGGCGCTGTCAACGACGCCGCGCGGCCTACCGATGTCGTCGTCTGCGCCGCCGGCTCGATGCCGGGCGACCTGCACAAGCTCTGGCGGACGCGGGATCCGAAGGGCTACCACGTCGAGTACGGCTACTCGTGCATGGGCTACGAGATCGCCGGCGGCCTCGGCGTGAAGATGGCCGCTCCCGACCGTGAGGTCTACGTCATGGTCGGCGACGGTTCCTACCTCATGCTCTCGAGCGAGATCGTGACCTCGATTCAGGAAGGCCTGAAGCTGACGATCGTGCTCGTCGACAATCACGGGTTCAATTCGATCGGCGGCCTCTCGCGCTCGCTCGGCACGGAGGGTTTCGGCACCCAGTACCGCTACCGGCAAAACGGTTCCCTCGGCCTGGACCGCGACAGCCCGACGGCGCCGCTGCTCCCGGTCGATCTGGCGGCGAATGCGGAATCGCTTGGCGCGAAGGTGATCCGCTGCCGCACGATCGACGACCTGCGCGGGGGGCTCGAGGCCGCGAAGGGCGGGGCCTCGACCGTCGTGCTTGCGATCGAGGTCGATCGCTACGAGGGAGTGCCGGGCTACGAGAGCTGGTGGGACGTCCCGGTGGCCGAGGTTTCGGAGGTCGAGAGCGTTCGCGAGGCGCGTCGAGCCTACGAACAGGCCCGTCGGTCGACTTGATCCCGTATCGCGTCGACGCTCTCAGTCCGCGTCGGGCCGTGTCTGAATCCGCGAATTGCGATGCGGCCTGTCCTCGCAGAGGCTGTGACAAATGCCCGACTCACTCATCGAGCGCGCCGAAGTCGTTGCCTTACTCTTCAATGTGAGCGACATCGCCATCACATTGGCGAACATGGAGCGACTGCTAGGAGAAGACAGTGGCGAAGAAGAAGCTGACGAAAGCTGAACGCGCCGAGCGGGACGCAAGGCACGAACGCGTCCTCGCGAACGCCCAGCGCACGCGCGAATTGGCCGAGCGAGCGCAGGCCAAGCTCGACGCGCAGAGCTCTCGCGGATAGCCGTTCTAGAGCGGACGGCCTCAGCCGTACAAGCCGGTCGGTCAGAGCCACGGCTCGAACGGCAAGGGTCTGACCCCGGCCTTTAGGAGTCGGTCGGTCAGAGCCACGGCTCGAACGGCAAGGGTCTGACCCCAGCCTTTAGGAGCAGGTCGGTCAGAGCCACGGCTCGAACTTGGAAGGGTCTGCGGGCGGGAATGTCCTTTGGCCCGGTGCGGGAGGGGCTCGAACGGCTTGCCACCTTGATCGCAAACGATTTCATGTCCAGAATGGGCGGCCGGTATGACGACGCCCACGCGCGCCCAAAGTGACCTGACCCTCGCCCGAGACGGAGGCGTCCCGGCCCGGACCCGGCCCGAGGCGCCGATGTACCCCGGCGGCATGGAGGTCGGGCCGGACGAGCTCGAGGCGCTGGCCCGGGTGATCGAGAGCAAGAATCTCTTCCGCTACTACGGCGTCGGCGAC
>DASVEU010000072.1:0-7342 GCA_036380395.1 Gaiellaceae bacterium | reverse complement strand
CGACCATTCCGAGCGCAAGCTCGCCACGGTCATGTTCGCGGATCTCGTCGACTCGACTGCGGCCGCAGGGGAACAGGATCCCGAGCGGACCCGCGCCCGGCTGGAGCGCTTCTACGACGCGATGAGCGCGGAGATCGAGGGAGGCGGAGGAACCGTCGAGAAGTTCGCCGGGGACGCGGTGATGGCTGCCTTCGGGGCGCCGGAGGCGCTCGAGGACCACGCCGAGCGCGCCTTGCACACTGCCTTGGCGATGCAGCGACGGCTGGAAGCCGTCTTCGGAGGCGAGCTGTCGCTCCGGATCGGCGTCAACACCGGCGAGGTCGTCGCCGGACGGCCACGCGAGGGGAGCTCGTTCGTCAGCGGGGACGCGGTCAACGTCGCCGCGCGCCTCGAACAGGCTGCCGAGCCTGGAGAGATCCTCGCCGGGGAGCGAACGGTCTCCGCCGTGCGGGGCGCTTTCGAATTCGGCGAGCCGAAAACAGTCGAGGCGAAGGGCAAAGCCGGGGGCGTCGCCTGCAGGCCGTTGGTGCGCGCCCTCTCACTGATCCGCACGCGTGGCGTGGGCGGACTCGCACGCGCGTTCGTCGGACGGGACGAGCAGCTCGACCTACTTCAATCCGTGTACCGCCGCGCCGTGGAGGGATCGCACCCGGTCCTCGTCACGATCGTCGGCGATCCCGGCGTCGGCAAGACACGCCTCGTGCGCGAGCTGTGGGAGCAGCTTGCAGACGAACGGCCCGAGCCTTTACGCCGAACGGGACGGTGTCTCGCGTACGGCCAGGGCATCACGTACTGGCCCCTGGGCGAAGTCCTGAAAGAGCACCTCGAGATCCTCGAGAGCGATTCGCCCGAGACAGTGCGCAGCCGTTTGGACGAACGCGAGATCCTGGGCCTGACTCTCGGGCTGGACGTGGTGGGCGACCTTCATCCGCTTGCGGCTCAGGACAGGTTGCACGCCGCCTGGATCGCCTTCGTCTCCGAACTGACGGCGGAGCGCCCACTCGTTCTGCTGATCGAGGATGTGCACTGGGCCGAACAGCCGCTGCTCGACCTGATCGAGCGGATTGGCCGAGACGCCGCCGGCCCACTGCTGCTGCTGACAACGGCGCGCCCCGACTTCGTCGCCGGGCGAACGGGCTGGGGCGCTCGCGTCGACAGCGAGACGCTCTGGCTCGAGCCGCTGCCGGCGGAGACCGCGGGCAAACTCGTCGACTCCCTCCTTGCGAGCGTGCTCTCGCGAGATGTGCGTGAGCTGATCGTCGAGCGTGCCGAGGGCAACCCTTTCTTCGTCGAAGAGGTCCTGGAGAGCCTCATCGACGCCGGTGTGCTGGAGCGCGAAAACGGCGGCTGGCGCGCGAACGAGCTGCCGCCCGGCTTCGAGATCCCAGACTCCGTGCAGGCCGTACTCGCTGCACGCATCGACCTGCTCGAGGAAGCGGAGAAGACGGCCCTGCAGGCCGCTGCGGTGATCGGGCGCGTCTTCTGGACCGGCCCGGTCTACGAGCTGGTCGCAGGCCTGGCGCCGGACCTTCACCTCCTCGAGACGCGCGACTTCATCCGGCAACGACCCGCGTCGTCTCTCGCGGGAGAGGTCGAGTACGCCTTCAAGCACGCCCTCACACGCGAGGTGGCGTATGGGACCCTGACGAAGGCGAGACGCGCGCAGCTCCACACGCAATTCGCCGAGTGGCTCGAGCGCCTCGGCGAGGGACGTGACGAGCACGCGCCCTTGCTCGCGCACCACTACGCAGAGGCAGTCAGACCGGAGGACGTCGACGTCGCCTGGCCCGAGGGAGGTCCCGAACTCGAGCGTGCGCGGGCGAAAGCGGTCCTCTGGCTGGATCGCGCAGCCGAAGCGGCGAAGTCGAGATACGAGCTCGACGACGCGGTCGACCTCCTCCAGCGCGCGGTCGCACTCGTGTCCGAACGCCGCGAGACAGCGCTGCTCTGGCTGAAGATCGGCCGCGCACATGCGCTAAGGTACGACGGCGATGGGTTCACGGAGTCGATGCAAAGGGCGCTCGAGCTCACCGACGACCCGGTCGAGCGTGCGGAGGCCTACGCCGTGCTTGCGTACCACAGCGCTACCCGGTCCGGGATGTGGAGGCGCAGGCCCGAGCGCGACGTCATGGAGGACTGGACGTCGCGAGCGCTGGCGGGCGTTCAGCAGGGAGGCGCGGCCCACGTGAAGGCACTCCTCGCCCGCGTCTACTTCGGGCTTCCGGACGCAGACGAATCGACGCTGCTCGCCACAGAGCTGGCGGATCAGCTCGGCGACGTCGATCTGCGCTCCTCCGCCCTTGACGGGCGGGGATGGACGGCATTCCGTCACGGTGACTTCGCCGCTGCGCACGAATGGGAGATGCGCCGGTTCGACTTCATCGACCAACTCACAGATCCCGATCTCATCCATGATCTGTACCTCTCGACGATTCCGACGGCGATGGCGCTCGGCAGGACGGATGAAGCACGCCGCCTGGCAGCCGAGAACGACCAGCTCGTTGCACGGTTGACACCCCATCACCGGCTCCATGGTGTCGCGTGCAGGCTGGAGATCGAGGAGCTCATCGGCAACTGGGACGCGATCGCCGCGCTCGAGCATCGGACCGAAGTGGTCGTCGAGGCCAACCGCGACACGCCGTGTATACGTAACGCGCGCTCGTTGCTGCTCTGCGCGCTCGCGAACGAGTTACTCGGCAACCACGACCGCAGCATCGAGCTCGAGGCTCGCGCCGCCGAGCTGCAGAACGAGGGCTACGGCGCGACCCTCGCGACCCCGCGCGCCCGCCTTGCACTGGCCCGGGGCGAATTCGACCAGCTGCACGAGCTGCTTCGCGACGAGGGCTGGCGCCAGCGGCAGACGTGGTTCACGCTCCCCGCGGGCGCGGCTCGCCTCGACGCACTCGCCGTCGTCGGTGCTTCCGCCGAAGTCGAGGCTGCAGCCGCGCAGATCGGAACCCCCGGGTCGTACCTCGAGCCATTCGCACTCCGGGCACTTGGAATCGTGCAAGAAGACGAAACGTTGCTTGCACAAGCCCACGAGCGCTTTCGGCGCTTCCACCTGGACTGGCACGCCGACCAGACCGAGGCGCTCATCCAGTTCCGGAACACCGCCCTCGGCTAGGCACTCCAAGAACCGAGTCCTACACTCAGGACATGGCCGTAAGCCGAAGAACGGTCACCGTCCTCTTCGCAGACGTGGCCGATTCGACGCCGCTCGGAGAGCGGCTCGACCCAGAGACGCTCCGACAGGTCATGTCGCGGTGGTTCGACCGCATGTCCGAGGTGCTCGAACGCCACGGCGGCACGGTGGAGAAGTTCATCGGCGACGCCGTGATGGCGGTCTTCGGCATTCCGGATCTGCACGAGGACGACGGCCTGCGCGCCGTCCGAGCCGCCACCGAGCTGCGAACGGCGCTCGCTCGACTCAACGAGGAGCTCGAGCGGGAGCTCGGCGTGCACATCGGTATCCGCGTCGGCGTCAACACGGGCGAGGTCGTCGCGGGTGACGGCACCGGCGGCCAGATGCTGGTGACCGGCGATCCGGTCAACGTGGCCAAGCGACTCGAGGAAGCAGCCAGGACCGGCGAGATCCTGATCGGCGACGCGACGCGCCGCATCGTCGAGAACGCCGCCCTGCTCGAGCCGCGAGACGAGCTGACGGTGAAGGGCAAGACCGGGCCCGTCGTCGCATGGAACGTGCTGGGTGTGATCGAGGGCGCACCCGCTTATGCGCGTCGCCTCGACGCGCGCCTCGTCGGCCGCACCGAGGAGCTGCGGACGCTGCGCGACACGTTTGCGAGCGCGGTCGCCGAGCGCACGTGCCGGATCGTCACCGTCATCGGTCCTGCGGGAATCGGCAAGTCGCGACTCGCGTCCGAGCTCAGCCACGGGGTCCGCGACGAAGCTCAGACTCTCACGGGCCGCTGTCTCCCCTACGGCGACGGCATCACCTTCTGGCCACTCGTCCAGATCGTCGGGGCGCTCGGCAGCGACGAGGGGATTCGGGAGCTGCTGGCCGGAACCGAGGACGGAGAGCTGGTCGCGGAGCGAGTACTGAGCGCAGTCGGCCCTACCCGCACGTCAGCGGCAGGCGGCGAGATGTTCTGGGCCGTGCGGCGGCTCCTCGAAGAGGCAGCTCGCGAACGGCCGCTGGTCGTGGTCGTCGAGGACATCCACTGGGCCGCGCCGACGTTTCTCGATCTCCTGGAGTACCTCGCCGGCTGGACGCACGACGCACCCATGCTCCTGCTCTGTCTGTCGCGTCCCGATCTACTCGAAGAACGTCAGGGCTGGCTGACCGCGCCCAACGCCACCGGCATCTCCCTCGCCCCCCTCACCGATGCCGAGTCGGACGCCCTGCTCGACGAGCTCGGCCAGGAATGGCCACTCGACGAGACGGCGCGACGTCAGATCAAGGAAGCGGCCGAGGGCAATCCGCTCTACGTCGAGCAGATGGCGGCAATGCTGGCCGAAGGCGGGCCTGCCGATGCCATCCCGCCGTCGATTCACGCTCTGCTTGCCGCGCGGCTCGACCGGCTCCCGCCGGAAGAGCGCGCCATCCTCGAGCGTGCCGCAGTCGCGGGCAAGGAGTTCGTCCGGAGCGCGGTCCTTCACCTCTACGACCACGCGCAGCGCGAGGAAGTCGATGCGGGCCTGCTCACCCTGGCGCGGAAGGATCTGCTCGCGGCCAAGCCCGGGCGGGAGGACGCGTACCGGTTCCGTCACGCCCTGATTCGCGACGCGGCATACGCGGGGATCGCGAAGGAGCTGCGGGCGCAACTGCACGAGCGCTTCGGCGATTGGGCGCTCGGCACGAATGCGGGGCGCGCGGGCGAGCTCGACGAGATCGTCGGCTACCACTTCGAGCAGGCCTTCCGTTACCGGGAGCAGCTCGGACCGCTCGACGATGCATCGCGACGGCTCGCCGGCAGAGCCGGCGATCTTCTTGGAGGAGCCGGCCGCCGGGCGTTCGCGCGAGACGACATGCCTGCCGCGCTCACGCTCCTCGACCGGGCTGTCGCATTGATCACCGAGCAGGATCCCGCGCGCCTCGAGCTGGTGCGCGAGCTGAGCATGGCGCTTTGGTGGGCCGGTGAGGTCGCGAGAGCCGAGCTCCTGCTCAACGGGCTGATCGAAGCGGCTGCCGCGTCCGGGGATCAGCGACAGGAGTGGTCCGGTCTGATCGAGCGCGCAGCGCGCAAGAACGTGTCCGGTGGAGATACCGGCGCGGATGAGCTTCTGGAGGTCTCGCGTGAGGCGATCGAGGTCTTCGAGGAGCTCGGCGACGAAGCAGGGCTGGCGCGCGCCTGGCGCCGGATCGCGTACGCCCATCAGATGCGCTCGCAATTCGGGCCGGCCGAGTCAGCCAGCGAGCAGGCGCTCATTCATGCGCGCAAGGCCGAGGACAGCCACGAGGAAGCGCGCATCATCGATGGACTTTGCACGAGCCTGCTCTGGGGCCCGGCGTCGGTGCCGGAGGCAATCCAACGCTGCGAAGAGATGCTTGCCTTGTCACGAGGCAGCCGAGTGATGGAGGCGAACATCGGCATTTCGCTGGCCGGCCTCAAGGGCATGCGCGGCGACTTCGAAGCGGCACGGGCGCTTGCGGCTGGGGCCCGGCAGACGTACCGCGAGCTCGGGCTACGGCTTGCGGTCGCGGGCCTAACCCAGGTCTCCGGTCCGCTCGAGGCCCTTGCCGGCGACCTCGAAGCTGCGGAGCAGGAGCTACGAGAAGGGCTCGAGATCATGGAGCCGGTCGGTTCGATCGGTTACCAGGCCGCCCTCCTCGCCGACGTGCTCCTGCGCCGAGGCGCGACGGACGAGTCCGAGAGGTTCGCGTCGATCGCACAGGCCGAGGCAGCGGACGACAACATCGCGGCGCAGGTCATCTGGCGAGGTGTCAAGGCGCGCCTCGACACGAACCCCGGCCTGGCGGAGGAGGCAGTCGGGATCGCGGGCCTCACGGATGACCTGAACCTGCGCGCCGATGCGACCGTGAATCTTGCAGAGTCATTGCGCCTGGCCGATGCGCAGGACCACGCCGTCGATGCATTGCAACGAGCCGTGCAGCTCTACGAGCAAAAGGGAAACGTCGTCGGAGCGCTCAGAGCATCGAAGCTCGCCTCGGCGCCCGTGCGCTAGGCGCGGCGGCCCGGACCGGGTTATCGTCCAGTTGTTTCCGAGACAGGAGGAACGATGCCCAACGTCAGCGGCAGGCAAGATGTGAAAAAGGTCACGGCTTCGCATGGCCAGGGCTGGGACCAGGCACTGGATCGTGCGCTCGCGAGTGCGAGCCGCCTTGGCAAGAGAGGCACGTTTGACGTGAACGTCGAGTTCAGCGCGACCATCCGGGTCACGAATCCAGGGCAGATCCAGCGTTACATCGTCACGCTTTCGCCTAAGGGTTAAGCGTCAACGCATCCGACGACAAGGAGCTGAAATGGCCAACGTTGCCAAGGTAGTGACGATCATCGGTTCGTCACCCGAGAGCTTCGCGAAAGCCGCGGACGTGGCGGTTCAGGAAGCGGCGAAGACACTGCGTGGGATCACCGGCGCGCAGGTCGTCTCGATGAGCGCAGAAGTCGAGGGCGACCGGATCAGCATGTATCGGACGACCGTGAACGTCGCTTTCGGGATCGAGCGGAGCTAACCGGAAACCAGCGCCCGAGCGAAAGCGTGCGAATCCTGAGGCACCGCTCGCGGTGCCGCTTGGAGGACGTGCGGGCTTCGCTCGCGCGTCCGTCTTGCTGACGATCTAGGAGCCGCCGACAAGCGCCCTGGCAAAATCGTGCGAATCGAACGGTCGCAAGTCCTCAAGACTCTCGCCGACGCCGATCAGCTTGACCGGCAAACCGAGCTCGTGCGCGATTGCGACGGCGATGCCGCCTTTCGCGCTGCCGTCGAGCTTCGTCAGCGCGACACCCGAGACCCCGACCGCCTCGCCGAACAGGCGCGCCTGCTGCACACCGTTCTGCCCGGTCGTCGCGTCGACGACTAGCAAGGTCTCGTGTGGCGCTCCTTCGAGCTTGCCTTCGATCACGCGACGCACCTTGGCGAGCTCCTGCATCAGGTTCGACTGCGTGTGCAGCCGGCCGGCGGTATCGACGATGACGATGTCCCGGCCGTTGCGCGTCGCGGTCTCGATCGCGTCGTAGGCGACCGACGCCGGATCTGCTCCGCGCTCCGCCCCGACGAAGTCCGCGTTGGCGCGGTCGGCCCAGATCTCCAGTTGCTCCTCGGCCGCCGCGCGGAACGTGTCGGCCGCGCCGACCACGACGGAGTGGCCGTGCTGGCGCAGGCGTTCCGCCAGCTTTCCGATCGTCGTGGTCTTGCCGGTGCC
>DASVEU010000071.1:0-4617 GCA_036380395.1 Gaiellaceae bacterium | reverse complement strand
ACGCCGCAGCCGCAGAACCGAGCCTCCGCCCCGCTCATGATGAGCGAACTTCGTGGCAAACGCAACGCGCGACCCGGACGCCGCAGCGCTGCTCGGCGTAGTCGGGTGCAAGTCGAGCTGCCGGCTATCCTCAGCGCGCCGATGCGCCTCGGTTCATCGCTCACGCGGAGGAACATGGTACGACCGAGCGACTCCCAGGAAGAACTCCGGAAAGACGCACTCACCGCTTTCATCGACGCGCGAGTTCGCGAGGGCTACCGCGTCGAGACTCGCACCGACACCCACGCGATCATCGCCCCAGCCCATCACGGTCGCTCGTTCCTCGACCGCCTCCGCAAGCCGAAGGCATCGGCACGCCAGGTCATCTCAGTCGACGAAAACGGTGAGGTGACCATGCGGCCCGCCGAACCGCTGCGATCCTGAACGCTTGAACGTTCGCATCGCAGAGATCCGGATGCATTCATGCTCGGTCGCCCCGGCGGGTGGTCAGACGCGCTCGTGAGGCGAGAGGACAGTCGCATGCATCATCGCACGCTCTGTCGCGCGCCCGACTCGGGGGTCGGGCGCCACCGCCCCCTCCGCGATTGTCCCGCGAGTGGCCGCGGTCACGGCCGCGACCTTGTTCCGGCAACCACGGCCCGCACAAGGTTCCATGCGCCGGGGCGGATCGCGTGCGCGAGGACGTCGTAGTCGACCGCCTCGACGCGGTCGAGGACGGAGAGGTAGGCGGCATGAGCGAAGTGCACTCCGCGCCGCGCCGCCGGCAACGCACCGGCGACAGCGGCCGCCGACTCGCCGAAGAGCGCACGCGCCCGCCCGACCTCGACCGAGAGCAAGGCGCGAAGCTGAGGTGTCGCCGACCCGAGGCCGAGGTCGGCAGCATCCACGCCGAAGCGCTCGAGCTCCTCCGCAGGGAGGTAGATCCGGTCGAGCTCGTAGTCGACCCGGACGTCCCGGACGAAGTTCGTGAGCTGGAACGCGACCCCGAGCCTCCCGAACCTCTCGGCCTCTTGTCGCGCTCCGAGGATCGCGGCCATTACGCGGCCGACAGACGCCGCGCTCCCGTCCATGTAGCGGTCGAGCTCGACTCGCGTCGCGATGCGAACACGGTCACAGTCGACCCGCATCGACCGCATGTAGCCTCGCAACTCCTCGAGGGGAAGCTCGAGACGTAGACCCGCGTCAACCAACGCAGCGATCACCGGGTGATCCGACGTCCCTTCGGCCAGCCCGCGGTCGAACGCGCGCTCCCACGCGTCGAGGGCGGCGAGGCGCGCGGCGGGTTCCACAGCGCGGCCCGGCCCGTCGACGATCTCATCCGCGCCGCGCACAAACCCGTACAGCGCATGGACGACGGGGCGAACGTCGGCCGGAAGCCGCAACACCGCCAGATAAAACGTGGGGTCGTGGCGACGGAGCAGGCGCCGGCACGCGGCATAGGCGGCGACGGGCCGCTCTTGGAACGCGCTCGCCGCCGCCGCTGACGCCCTCATCGCGGGATCGTACGCTGGCCCACCTCGAGCAGGCGGGGTCGGCCATCCGTCCCCTGCGTCGAACACCTCCACCTCCGACCGTGCACGGGCGCGCGAGGCTCGGGGCAGGTCGGTGGGGCTACCCCACCCCCTCACGATGATCATGGTGGTGGGCCTCGTCGCCCTGTGGGCGCGCTACGCGCCTGACAGCGGGGTCGCCTGGCTCGGCGGGTCGAGGATCAGGTCGGCGACGAGCGCGGTCCAGCCGGTCTGGTGCATCGCCCCGAGGCCGGCGCCGTTGTCACCGTGGAAGTACTCGTAGAAGAGGAGGTTGTCGCTCCACGCGGGATCGTCCTGGATTCGGTCCGTGGCGCCAAAGACGGGGCGGCGTCCGTCCGCGCCGCGCAGCCAGATGGACACGATCCTGTCGGCGAGGTCTTGCGCGATCTCACCGAAGGTCCGCTGCGTCCCCGAGCCGGTCGGGTACTCGATGGTGAAGGCTTCGCCGAAGAAGTGATGGTTGGCTGCGAACTGGCGGATCGCGAGGTAGTTCAGAGGTAGCCACACCGGGCCGCGCCAGTTCGAGTTGCCGCCGAACATCGTCGTCGTCGACTCTGCCGGCTCGTAGTCGATTGTCGCGTCGGGAATACTCTCGAGTGTGTACGGAGCGTTCTCGTATCGCTTCGATACCGCGCGAAGCCCGTGGGGCGACAGGAACGCTTGCTCGTCGAAGAACTCGCGAAGCGTGCGCTTCAGGTCGTCGGGTGTGAGCACCGAGACGAGCACCGTGCGCTGCTCGTTGACCTCGCGGACGCGGCCGACGAGCGATCCTCCAGTCTCGAGGAACCGCTCGCGCAGACGCGCGAACCGCTTTCCCAGTTGCTGTGCCCACTCGGCCGTCGGCATGGGGAGCGCGACGGCGGGCAGGAGCGGGATCAGGCCCGCGATCGTCTTCACCCTGACCGGCGTGGGCTCCCCGCCCGGCGGCGTGATGCGGTCGTAGAAGAACGCGTCCTCCGAGTCGAACAGCCCCTGCCGGTCGAGCGCACGCGTGATCATCACGAACTGCTCGAGGAACTTGATCACCATGTCCTGATACACGGCGTTCTCCTCCGCGAGCGCGATCGCGATCAGGAGCATCGAGAGCGTGTAGTAGGCCATCCACGCCGTGCCGTCCGCCTGCTCGAGCTTGACGCCGGGCGGTAGGGTCGAGCGGTCGACGGGGCTGATGTTGTCGAGGCCCAGGAAGCCGCCGCCGAAGACGTTGTTGCCGTCGGCGTCCTGGCGGTTGACCCACCAGGTGTAGTTGACCAGGAGCTTCTGGAACACTCGCTCGAGGAACTCCCGGTCACGGCTGCCGTCGAGGCGGAACACGCGGAGCGCCGCCATGACGTGCACCGGCGGGTTGACGTCGTCGAAGTTCCACTCGTAGGCAGGCAGCGCCCCGTTCGGATGCATGAACCACTCGCGGAGCAGGACGAGGAGCTGGTACTTCGCGAACGCCGGGTCGAGGTGCGCCCACGGCACCGCGTGGAAGCCGAGGTCCCAGGCGGCGAACCATGGGTACTCCCAGGGGTCGGGCATCGCGAGCACGTCGAAGGAGTTGAGGTGTCGCCAGCTCGCGTTGCGACCGTGGAGACGGGACGACGGTGGCGCAGGTTGCCCCGGGTCGCCGTCGAGCCAGCGTCGAACGTCGTAGGGGTAGATCTGCTTGCTCCAGACGAGTCCCGCGCACGCCTGTCGCAGCACCTGCATCTGCTCGGGGGTCGTCTCGGACGGTGCGAGCGCGGCGTAGAACTCGTCCGCATCAGCCTCCCGGGTCGCCATCGTTCGACCGAAGGCGCCGGCGGCCCACTTCTTCGCGGCCTTCTTCGGACCGGACTTTCCTTCTCGGCGGTGGAGCAGGAGTCGAAGCTCGGCGCTATCGCCGGCCGGGACGGAGAGCACGTAGTGGAACGCGGCCTTGGTACCAACGCCGTCGGGGTTGACGGTCGGCAACGCCGAGACGACGTGATCGTTGATCCCGTCCTTCGGGAACGGCGTGACGGGCTCCGTCCCGTAGACGCGGCTGGTGTTCGTCTCGTTCTCGCAGAACAGCGTCGCGGGGGCCGACCCGTCGGGGCCAGGAGCCGCCTCCAGCCGGTACCCCGCGAGCGCATGGTTCGCGACGAGCAGGCCGCTGCCGTCCCGCTCGATCCGCGGACGCGTCGCCGCTCCGCTCCACGACCACGTGTTGCGGAACCACAGCGTCGGCAGCACGTGGAGCGTCGCCTCGTCAGCACCGTGGTTCGTGACCGCGATGCGCTGGAGGACATCCGTGGGCGACGCCTTCGCGTACGTCACCTCGACCGACCAGTACCGATCGTCGTCGAAGACACCCGTGTCGAGAAGCTCGAGCTCCGGGTCCTGCAAGCCCCGGCCGTGGTCGATGAGCTCCTCGTAGGGGAACGCCGCCTGCGGGTAGTGATAGCGCCAGCGAAGCAGCGCATGACTCGGAAGCCCCTCGAGGTACCACCAGTACTCCTTGGCGTCCTCGCCGTGGTTTCCCTGAGGCCCCGTCAGACCGAACATTCGCTCCTTCAGGATCGAGTCACGGCCGTTCCAGAGCGAGAGCGCAAGGCAGAGCTCGTGCCGAATGTCGGAGATGCCGGCCATCCCATCCTCGTTCCAGCGGTAGGCGCGCGACCGTGCCTGGTCGTGCGGGAACGAGCTCCACGCATCGCCACTCTCGGAGTAATCCTCGCGAACCGTGCCCCAGGCCCGCTCGCTCAGGTATGGGCCCCACTCATACCACGGGTTCGCAGTGAACAGGTCGTCCTCGGCGCGACCCGTCGCCTGAGCGAGCCGCCGGTGTTCTGCCGTCGTCGGCTGCTTCGTCATCCCGGACACTCTGCCTGCCCTCGTCGACAGGCGCCACGCCACCGAAGCCCCACGCGGACAGGGCGAGGTACAGCCCATTGCGGAGGACACGCAGATCCGTTCGTACGTCCGGCCGCCGGCTATGTCAAGCCGCGTTGAGCCTCGGAAGTCGTCCCGTGGAATTGAGACGGAGGCAATCTCGTGCTCGCATCCGGTCGAATTCCGAGTGTTCGGCCGGGCAGCCACCTAGCATTGGTCTCGTGCCCGAGGCACGTCCCCTTAGCGA
>DASVEU010000070.1:0-9562 GCA_036380395.1 Gaiellaceae bacterium | reverse complement strand
ATCGCCGACGTCAGCGACAGGCCGATCGTCGTCTACAACATTCCCGGCCGCGTCGTCATCAACATCGAGCCGGAGACGATCGTCGAGCTGGCCGAGATCCCGACCGTTCGGGCGGTCAAGCAGGCGAACGACGACCTCGTCCAGGCCCGGCGCATCGTCAGCGAGACGGACCTCACGCTCTACGCGGGAGACGACGTTCTGATCTTCCCGTTCCTCGAGCTCGGCGGTATCGGCGGTATTTGTGTACACACGCACGTCGTCGGACCGCAGGTCAAGCGAATGATCCGGTCCTTCCACGAGGGTGACCTGGACACGGCGCGCCAGCTCCACGAGGAGCTCCAGCCGGCTTATGAGCTGCTCCAGGTCCAGGTCAATCCCATTGCGATCAAGGCGGCGCTGAATCTTCTTGGCCATGGCGTCGGCGGCCTCCGGCTACCGCTCGTCGAGGCGAGCGAGGGCGAGGTCGCGCTCGTTCGCGACTGTCTCGAGCGGTTGGGCGTCCTGAGCGGCGCGCCCGTTTAGCTCCGGGCGATCCGCGAGGGCGAGCCCGATCTCGTCGAGCGAATCGAGCAGGGCAAGTTCGACGTGTCGCGGTGGGAGCTTCGGCGCGGCGACGACGAGGAAGCCTACGAGCGCGCTGTTGTTGCGGCGCAGCGGTAAGGCGACGACGACTCCGCTGCGGCCGAGCTCCATGCCCGCAGCGACGATCGCGTCACGACCCGATTCCGCCTCGCGCACCAACAGGCCGGTGAGCGCAGCCGCTGGAAGCGGGTCGTCCCCGAGCGCGTGCTCGATCGAGCCGCCCAGCCCGTCCTCGTCCCAGGACATCAGTGCGATCCAATCGTGCTTCCACGCACGGGCGACGGTCTCCGCCAGCCGCACGAAGACACGGTCGCGTTCCTCTCCGGTGCCGAGAGCGCGATGGAGCGACGCGGCTGCCCGTTCAGCCCGCAGGCGAACGAGAGCGCGCAGTGTCAGCCCGGCAACGGCGATGCCGCCGCCGGACGCGGCGAGCCAATCTTGAGCGAACCCGAGCCCGGCGAGCGCGAGGACGACGCCGCCGAGCGCGATCAGCTCCGGCCGCTCCTTCAGTTCCCCCGGGCCGGCGAGACCGATCCTGTACGGGGCGGTCGCGCCTCGCAGCTCGCCGAGTTCCTCTGCCGAGAGAACGGCGGCGGGATCGACACCGCGCTGCACTGCCACGAACGCCTTCGCGACAGTCGGGTGGAACTGCGTCCCGGCATGTCGCTCGATCTCCAGCAACGCGGCTTCGTGCGTGAGGCCCGCGCGATACGGCCGGTCGGTGGTCATGGCGTCGAAGCTGTCTGCGACGATCAGGAAGTGCGACGCGAGGGGTAGATCATCGCCGCCGACGCCGTAGTAGCCGCGGCCGTCCATCCGTTCGTGATGAAGCTCGACCGCGCGTGCCTGCGCGGAGACGAACTCGAAGCGTTGCAAGAGACGCGCGGAGAGCCGCGGGTGGCGGCGCATCGCCGCCCATTCGACTCCGTCGAGCTGCCCGCGCTTTCGCAGCACCGAGGCGTCGACTGCGACCTTGCCGAGGTCGTGCAGCCGACCCGCCCACCTGAGCCGGTCTATCTCCGAGAACGGAAGCTCCAGCGCACGCGCAAGCCCGTCGACATAACCCGCAACCCGCAGCGAGTGGCGGTAGGTGGACGGATCGCGCTCGTCGACGATGTTGGCGAAGGTCTCGAGTGCGCGGAGCGTTTCGCGCTGCAGGCTCTTCAGCCGCAACTGGACCTGTTGGACGGCGATGGCCACGGGCACCAGCACCGTCACGTCCCAGGGATGGCCGATCGCGAGGAGAGCAAGCGTTGCGCCGAGACCGACCTCGCCGGCGCCGGCCACGAGACGGGGATCGAACGCCTCGCGGCCACGGACGACGTCCAGCAGAAGAGCCCGTGCGGTCAGATAGGCGAGCGCGAGGGCTACGAGCGCGATCAGGTCCTCCAGCAGATGAAGCCTGCCGACGTTTCCGCCGCCGATCTCGAAAGCCAGGCCGCCCAAGCACGCGGCGATCGCCCCCGCGCTTGCATCGAAGGCGATGTTGCGGAAGGCCCGGCCGCGGAACGCTCCTCCTGCGAGCAGACCCGCGGCGGCGACTAGCGCGCCGGCCCAGGGGCCGAGCATGATCACCGCGGCGATCTGCACGGCGGCAGCGAGCCGGAACCGCTCCCACTGCATGGGCTCACGCGCCCGCTCGTGATCCGACTCCTCGAAGAGCTCGACGAGAATGACCGCAGCGAGGAAGAGGGCAAACGCCGTCTGACCGACCCCGGAGATCCGGCTGAGGGAGATTCCGAGCACGCCGAGGCCGAGGGCGATCGTGACCAGCGAGGAGCGAGATGGCCGCATACGACCCTTATCGGCCAAAACCATCGCCCCGCTTAGACTGGAGGCTGGTGCCCCTCAATGCCTGATACCTGCAGGATCATCGCCCTGGGCGGCCTCGGCGAGGTCGGAAAGAACATGACCGTCTACGAGTGCGACGGCGCGATCATCGTCGTAGACGCCGGCCTGGCCTTCCCCCGCGACGAGCACCTCGGCGTGGACCTCGTCCTGCCGGACTTCTCGTACCTGCGCGAGCGGGCCGATTCCATCAGGGCCGTAATCCTCACGCACGGCCACGAGGATCACGTGGGCTCGCTCCCGTACCTGATGCGGGAGGTACCGATTCCCGAGGTCTGGGCGACGAGGCTGACGCTCGGGCTGGTCAAATCCAAGCTCGACGAGCACGGCCTCTTGCGCGCGGCGGAGCTTCGCGAGGTGCATCCCGACGACCCGCCTCGCGAGCTCGGGCCGTTCCGGATCTCGTTCGTCCGGATGGCACACTCGATCCCGGACTCGGCCGCCGTCGTGGTGGAGACGCCCGCAGGACGGATCGTGCACACGGGCGACTACAAGCTCGACCACACGCCTGTCGACGGCCTCAAGACTGACGTCGGAAAGCTCGCCGAGCTCGGCAATCGGGGCGTCGATCTGCTGCTAGGCGATTCGACCAATGCCGAGCGTCCCGGGTTCACGCAGTCCGAGCGGATCGTCGGCGAGGCCTTCCGGCAGATCTTTCCGCTCCGAGAGGGACGGATCCTCGTTGCCTCGTTCGCGTCGAACGTGCACCGCATGCAGCAGGCCGTCGACGTCGCCGTCGACCTCGGCCGCAAGGTCTGCATCGTCGGACGGTCGATGCGCAAGAACACGAACATCGCACGCAACCTGGGCTACATGGAGGTGCCTGAAGGCGTGCTCGTGCGCCCGCCCGAGCTGGAGGAGATCCCGCCCAACGAGCAGCTGATCCTTTGCACCGGCAGCCAGGGCGAGCCTCTCTCCGCGCTCACGCGGATCGCCTACAACGACCATCCGGCGATTCACGTGGAACGCGGCGACACCGTGATCATCTCGGCGAAGCCCGTGCCTGGCAACGAGCTCCGCGTTCACGACACCATCAACCAGCTGGCGAAGACCGGCGCGGAAGTGCTGCACCAGGAGATCGCGCCAGTCCACGTCTCGGGCCACGCCTGCGCGGAAGAGCTGCGCACGCTCTTGGCACTCGTGCGACCCAGAGCCGTGATGCCTATTCACGGAGAGTTCCGCATGCTTGCCGCACATGGTCAGCTCGCACGCGAGGCGGGAGTGCCGGCCGCGAACATCGTTCTGGCCGACAACGGCTCGGTCGTCGAGCTCTCTCGCGACGGCGTACGGATCGTCGACGAGATCAAGACGGGCGTGACGTTCGTCGACGGTCTGGGAGTCGGGGACGTGCACGACGTGGCGTTGCGGGATCGCCGGCGGCTTTCCGAGGACGGTGTCCTGATCATCGTGGCGACGGTCGCGGCCTCGGACGACGGCACCGCGGGCCCCACCGAGCTGATCGCCCGCGGCTTCGGCGACGGCTCGGGCGAGCTGCTCGAGGAGCTGCGCGAGGAGGCGGACCGCGTTCTGCAGGACCTCTTGCGCAACGACATCATCGAGATCAAGCTTCTACAGGAGCATCTACATGATGAACTGGGACAACTCGTCTACGACAGAACCCACCGCAGGCCGATGATCCTTCCGGTCGTGGTAGAGGTTTAGACACTCATGTCGACGATCAGAGCCAGAGAGCCAGGCTGGGCGGATGTGCTTCAAGACCACGCGGCGGAGTGGGCCACGGCCCGCCGTCTCGTCGGCCAACTCGGAGCGTGCGAAGCTGCGGCGCTGGCGTTCTGCCGCCTGCTGGAGCGCTGGGCGCGCGGCGACGCCTATCCCTCGACGGCGGGCGCTCGTGACGCGGCGCTGAGACATGCGGCCGATCGCGCCGAGACCGCGCTGGCAGGGCTCGACCATCCGCTCGACCGTTATCTGCTCGAGCTCGAATCCGATCGTGCCGAAGGCCGCTCCTGGTATGGCGGGCCCGGCGCAGGGGAGCTGCTCGAATGGGAGCCTGTCTTGAAGCGTGCAGGCGTCGGTGCGAATCCAACGCGTGTTGCGCAGGCGTACCTCGAGCTCGCCGTCCTCGTGCGCGCCCTGCAAGGCCTCGCCGACATGGCCCGCATCGAGTCGGTGCCGGACCGCTCTTCGCTCTGGGCCGGACTCTTCGACCTCCGCGAGAACCTCGAGCGCGCGGAGGCCGACCTGCGCGCACTTGCCGCCTGAAGTAGGTCTCACAGTTGTCGGGTCGATCAACCTCGACCTGGTGAGCAAGGTCGAACGCCTGCCGCGCCCTGGGGAGACGCTGAGCGGAGCGACGCTGGAGCGCGTTCCGGGCGGCAAGGGCGCCAATCAGGCGGTCGCCGCAGCTCGGCTCGGCGCGAGCGTCCGGATGGTGGGCTGCGTCGGCCCGGATCCCCATGCCGAGGAGGCGCTTTCCGGACTACAGGCAGCGGGACTTCAGCTTGACGTGCGCGAGGTCGACGCGCCCACCGGTGTGGCGATCATCCTCGTCGCCGACGACGGTGAAAACATCATCGTCGTCGTTCCGGGCGCCAATGCTCATGTGGGCGGCTTCACAGTGGACGGAAACGTCCTGTGTCAGCTGGAGATCCCCGACGAAGCGGTGCAAGAAGCCCGGGGGCAGGCCCAATGGTTGTGCGTGAACGCTGCACCCGCACGGCCCCTCGTCGTGCAAGCCGACCTCGTAGTCGCGAACCGTTACGAGGCCGAGGTCGTCGGGGAGCAGTCGCTGCTGGCTCTGACGATGGGCGATGAGGGCGCTGTCCTGCTGGAGCACGGCAAGGAGATCGCGCGCGCCCGGCCACCACGCGTGGTCGCGATCGACGGGACGGCCGCCGGGGACGCGTTTACGGCCTGTCTCGTCGTCGCGCTCCTCGAAGGCCGGGAGCCGGAGGAAGCTCTCCGCCGCGCGTGCGCGGCAGGGGCGATCGCCGCCTCTAGCTTCGGCGCGCAACCGTCACTGCCGACCGCGGACGAGGTAGACGCAATACTCCGCGCGTGAGCGTCCCTCGCCTTCGGCTTAGGCCAGAGGTCGGCCTATGAGCCCCACACCCATCCTCATCGACTGCGATCCCGGGCACGATGACGCGATCGCGCTGCTCCTCGCGCTCGCCTCGCCCGAGGTCGAGCTGCTTGGTGTCACGTCCGTCGCCGGAAACCAGACGCTCGACAAGACAACGGCGAATGCGATCCGAGTGCTCGAGTTCGCGGGTCGTGGCGACATCCCGGTCGCCGCCGGCGCGGACCGGCCGCTCGTGCGCGAGCAGTTCGTTGCGTCGTACGTCCACGGCGAGACCGGGCTCGACGGTCCCGATCTGCCGCCGCCCCAGAAGGAGCCTGTTGCACAGCACGCGGTCGACTTCCTCGCGGAGAAGATCCGCAGCTCGGAGCGACCCGTGACGCTGATTCCTGTCGGCCCGCTCACGAACGTCGCCCTCCTGCTTGCGTTGCATCCAGATGCGCGTCCCGCACGAATCGTGCTGATGGGCGGCGCGATCGCCGAGGGAAACGTGACTCCGGCTGCAGAGTTCAACATCTGGTGCGATCCCGAGGCCGCCGCGCGCGTCTTCGCGAGCGGCATCGAGGTGACGATGGTCGGCCTCGACATCACACATAAGGCGCTCTTCACCCAGGCGCACATCGGCCGGCTCGCCGGGCGAGTGGGGGAGATGGTGACGGAACTGTTGCGCTTCTACGACACCTTCCACCGGGCCGTCTACAACTTCGACGGCTCCCCGATCCATGACGCGCTCGCCGTCGCGCACGTGATCGATCCCGATCTCGTCGGCACGCTCGAGCGCAACATCGAGATCGACACCGAGTCCGAACTCTGCCGCGGGCGCACGGTGGTCGACCTCTGGCAGAGAACGGACCGCGAGCCGAATGCGCACGTCGGCGTCGAGGTCGACTCGGACGGCTTCCTCGAGCTGTTGGTCGAGCGCATCAACTCGCTCGGGTGAGTCTCGTCTTCGCCGCGATCGCGCCGCACGGCACCTTGCCGGAGGCGCCGGTCCCGGGCGCGGAGAGGACCCACGAGGCGCTCGCCGAGCTCGGGCGACGCTTCGACGCAGCTGCGCCCGAAGAGACGATCGTGCTTTCGCCTCACAACGTGCACGTGCAAGGACACTTCGCGATAGTGCTCGCAGGCAGGTTGTCGGGCTCGCTCGCCGAGTTCGACGCACCCGAGGTCGAGCTGTCCTGTCCCGTCGACGTCGAGCTCGCGACCGAGGCAATCGTGGCGCTGCACAACGAAGGAATTCCCGTCGTCGGCGCGAGCTTTGGTGCGAACGATCCGGGAGCGGCGACGGCCCCGATGGATTGGGGCGTGCTGATCCCCTTGTGGTTCATGGGCGGCCGCTCGCAACCGCAGGTGCCGGCGGTGGTGGTCAGCCCGGCACGGGACCGTCCGATCGAGGAGCACATGCGCGCGGGACAAGCCCTCGCCAGAGCGGCGGCCGCGTCGCCGAAGCGGATCGCCTTGATCGCCAGCGCCGACCACGGGCATGCTCACGACCCCGAGGGGCCGTACGGTTTCGACCCGGCTGCGGGGGCCTACGACGAGACCCTCGTCCGTCTCGTCCAGGAGGACCGCCTGGGCGATCTCCTCGAGCTCGATCCCGCCTTCGTGGACGCTGCGAAGGCCGACAGCTGGTGGCAGCTGGCAATGCTTCACGGCGCGCTCGAGGATAGGTGGCGCGGAGATTTTCTCTCTTACGAAGCATCAACCTATTTCGGGATGCTTTGCGCCGCCTATGCGCCTAATTAAAGACCGGGGCTTCCCAGGCCGAAATCGTCCTGGTAATGCCATCCAGTGGAGAATTGCGGCTGCGGACACTCATCCTTGCGCTGACGGCGCTCGGCGGGATCTGGATCGCTCTGGTGATCCAGCGGTCCCACCATGTGCCGGCAGCTGCATTCGCTTCCGGCCCGCAGCCCGCCGACTTCCCGGCGCCCAAGCTCGTGCGTGTGCCCGGGCTGAATCGCCCCGTCTCTGCTGCGCCGGTCGCCGACGTGTCGCCTCGGGTGCGTCCGTTCACGCGCGTGCCGACGAAGCAGACGCCCGACGTGCAGGTCCGGCTCGTCGCCGCCAAGCCGGCTAAGCCCGCACCGTCTGCCACCGTGGTCGTGCCCCAGCAGGACCGCTCGTACGCGGAGACGCCCCCGCCGCCGCTCGAGCCGCTCGCGATCTCCGACGCCCAGGTGGTCTCCCTCGACTCGTCCACTGCACGAATCACCTGGAAGACGAACGTGCCCGCCCAGACCCAGGCGGCCTACGGCCTCGACGCGCCCACGATCTGGGGGCAACCGAGCGCCGACAGTCTCATCGAGCACCAGAGCGTCTTGACGGGCCTCGAGTTCGGCACGACGTACCAGATCTATCTGCATGCGATCGACGAGTGGAACCGCGCCCAGACTTCGACCGTGACGATCACGACTGAGGGCATGCCGAACCGAAGCGTCGCGTCGACGAACGGCAGTCAGATCGTCGTCGACAACCGCCCGTTCTTCCCGACCGCCGTGTGGGCCCAGTGCTCCGATGGTTTCAACAGCAACATCAACGACGGGATCAACCTCTTCATGGGCGACGGGTGCAGCACCGACGACGACAGCTCACTCGCGGCGCGCCTCGACGGCCGCGCGTACTCGATCGTCAACGCCGACAACACCGGGGCCGCCGACGGACGCGGGTCGATCGGGTGGTACTACCCGGACGAGTGGGATGCCTTCCTGCAGAGCACGGTGACGCGCCAGGATCTCGAGAAGAGCATTGCCCCGCCTCAGAGCGGCCGGATCAGCTTCCTCACGCTGACGAACCACTTCTACAGCCTCGCAAACCCGCTTCCGGAGGGCAAAGGCATGTACCCGACGCTGATGTCGATTCCGGATGTCGTCGGCTTCGACCTGTACCCGCTGCAGGTGTGGTGCCGTCCGGCTTTCGGCGACGTCATGGACGCGCAGCGCGAGTTAGGCACGTCGTCGGGTGGGAAGCCGACGTTCCAGTGGATCGAGGTCGCGCCGATGGAGCACAAGTGCAATGAGGTGAAGAAGCTCGACCCGACTCCCGAGACCGTGCGCGCCGAGACCTGGCTCGCAATCGCGGGCGGTGCAGGCGCGGTCGGCTACTTCCCGAACCACTGGTCGGCGACGATCGGGACGGAGATCGCGCGCACGAATCGTCAGATCAAGGCGCTCAGCCAGGCGCTGCTCGCCCCCGTGGGGACTGCCAGCTCCGACGCAGCGGCGGTGCGGGTCTCGGCCAGGACGCTCAACGGAGCGACGTACGTCATCGCCGTGAACACCACCGACACGACCCTCCAGGCGAAGATCACCGTGCCGGGCATCGCCGGCCGCTCTCCGGTCGTCGTGGGCGGCGGTCAGGTAGTCGGGGCAGACGACGCAGGGTTCGCCGACAGCTTCGGCCCCCTGGCGGCCCGCGTCTACATCATTCCGCCCGCGGGCTGGTAGTCCCTCCGAGCGAAAGCTGCGCTTTCGCTCGGGTCTTGGGAACGGCGCTTCGCGCTGAACGTGCGCGGGCCGAGCCCGCGCACTCCAATGGTGTTGGCGCTCGGCGGTTGTTCCCTTCCGTGCGGGCACGGGCGCTGAAGCGTCCGCGCCCGCATCACTACGCCTCCAGCTAAGCCCGGCTTCGCCTGGTCTTACCCTCCAGCCTTCGTGGTCCGGGTTGGACGCGCGTTCATCAGCAACACCGAGGGCCGGAGCTTAGACCAGGCGAAGCCGGGCTAAGCGCAGGCCGGACTCACGCGGGCGGGGACGCCGTAAGGCGCCACCGCCCGTGGACCACTCCAAAGGCCGACCCGAAGCCACGTAGTGGAGTGCGCGGGCTCCGCCCGCGCACGTTTCCCGCGAAGCGGCGTCCCCATACCCGGAGCGAAAGCGAAGCTTTCGCGTAGGAGCCGGAGGCTGGACGGCGAAGTCGCGGACATGGCGCGACGCCGAAAGAAGCGCACGCTCAAGCCGCGCCTGCCCGCGCGTGTCCGCACGAAGCGGCGCAAGGGGAAGGCGAAGAACCAGCAGCACCCTGAGCTGATCGGTCTCGGGCTCGTCGCGCTCGGACTGTTCCTCGCGTCGATGCTCTACCTCGGCTGGAGCG
>DASVEU010000069.1:0-7354 GCA_036380395.1 Gaiellaceae bacterium | reverse complement strand
GTCGGAATGTTCTCCAGTGAGATCTTTCCCTTGTACTTCGGATCGAGGATCGCGTGCCACGAGTCCGGGATCGTCTTGACGAACTTCGGGTTGTAGTAGATCTGCACCGTCGACCACGAGAATGGATAGCCCATGTAGTTCGAACCGTCCGTCCAGAACGGAAAGGTCCGGGCGATCGAATACAGCTGCGATGAGACCGGTAGTGACGAGAGGTCGAACGACTCCGTCAACCCGTCCTTGTTGTACTTCGGAACCCAGAGCGCGTCGCCGGACACGATGTCGAACTGGCTCCCCGTCTGCTTGATCTTCAGGTAGGCATCCGCGTTGTCGCTGAACAGCTGCGGCCGGCCCTGCTCGTTCGTCTGCTGCTTTACCGCCGCCAGCTGGTCGTTCGCGTAGTGATCCGACCAGGTGAGCCAGTTCAGCGTGACCGCCTTGTCGCTCTTCCCGGTTGCAGATGCTGCCCCGCTCGACCCTTTCGAAGAGCCTCCGCATCCTGCCGCGATGACTCCGACGGCGCCGACTGCCCCGAGCCGCAACATGCGGCCTCGGCTCATGCGCTCGTCGAACAAGCGCTCGTCAATTGACGTCACGTACATCCTCCTCTCGTCGGTTCGACCCCTCCAGTAGCACTACGTCTGCCGGGTCCCAGATCAGGACGACCTCGGTTTCCGGAAGAAGATCGCTCGCGGCAGCACCCTCGTTGCCGAAGAGTGCGGCAGTGACCGGTGCGCTGACACCGTCGCACTTCACCGCCACACGGGTGTGACTGCCGAGAAACGACGATTGGGCGATTCGCCCCCGCAGGCCGGTTCCGTTCGAGTCCGCGACACGTTGGACCTGAATCGATTCCGGCCGCACCATCAGTGTTGCCCGTCCGCTTGCGCGCGGCTCCGGGGCGGGGACTTCTGCACCGTTGTCGAGGGAGGCCTTGCCACCGGTCCCGACCTCGACGTCGATGAAGTTGGACTCGCCGATGAAGTCGGCGACGAAGGCGCTCTTCGGCTGGTGGTAGATCTCGTGCGGCGTGCCCACCTGCTCGATGCGTCCATCGTTCATGACAGCGATGCGAGTTGCCATCGACATCGCCTCTTCCTGGTCGTGCGTGACGTACACGAACGTCGTGCCGACGTCGCGATGGATCTCGGCCAGCTCGATCTGAAGGCGCTTGCGGAGTTTCAGATCGAGGGCGCCGAGCGGCTCGTCGAGCAGCAGGACCGCGGGCCGGTTGACGAGCGCACGGGCCACCGCGACACGCTGCTGCTGTCCGCCCGAAAGCTGCGCCGGCAGGCGATCGGCGAACGTGTCGAGACCGACGAGCCCGAGGGCCTCCTCGATCCTTCCGCCGGCATCGCGCTTAGCGGTGCCGGCCATCTTCAGACCGAAGCCGACGTTGTCACGCACCGTCATGTGCGGGAACAGCGCGTAGTTCTGAAAGACCGTGTTCACCGCACGCTTGTACGGAGGAAGGCGGTTCACGTTCTCGCCCCTGATCAGGATCTCGCCGGACGTCGGCGCGATGAAGCCGCCCACGAGGTTGAGCGTCGTCGTCTTCCCGCACCCCGACGGCCCGAGGAGACAGAAGAATTCACCTTCTTCGATCTCGAGGTCCGTCGGCTGGAGCGCGTCCTGTCCGCCGTAACGCTTGGTCACGCCGCGGAAGGTGATCGCGGGTGAATCGCTGCTCCCGTTCATCCGGAGACCTCCGGCCGGCAGCCGCACGAACGGCGCCGGACGAGCGTGACCGGGACGCGCACCTCGACCGCCATGGTGTCGGATCGCATCGCCTCGACGAGCATTTCCGCTGCCGTGGCGCCGATCTGGCGGGCGTCGTACGCCACCGCCGTGAGGGGAGGATCGAGAAGATCCCCGAAATACGGGTCGTCGAAGGCGACGAGCGCGACGTCGTCGGGCACGCGGGTGCCCATGGTCGCCGCGGCCGACATGAAGCCGAGTGCGAGCTCCGCGCTGGACGCGACCACGGCCGTTGCGCGCTCGGGGTCGGCGAGCAGCTCCAGCCCCGCGCGGCGCCCGTCGGCGATCTCCCAGTCGCAAACCTTCACGTACCGATCTGCGGGGGACAGGCCGCGCGCGGCCATCGCGGCGTGGAAGGCGTGCAGGCGCGCAGCGCCGGCGCTCTCGCGCTGCGATCCGGCGAGCAAGGCGATGCATTCGTGGCCGTGCTCGACGAGATGGTCGACGAGGAGCGCGATCCCCCCCTCGTTGTCGAGCGTGACCGCACCGTTGCCGGTGCCTTCAACCACTCCGTCGAAGAAGATCGTCGGCGTCGCCGCGGCGCCCACAGCGCCGTCGAAGAGCGAGCGCGCCATCCCCGTGCTCGAGACGAGCAGGCCGTCGACCTGATGCGAGAGCAAGGTCTCCAGCGCCGCAAGCTCCCGGTCGACGTCCAGGCTTGCATCCATCAGCATCACGCGGTAACCGGCGTGCTCCAGCCGTCCCTGCGCTCCCTTCAGTGCTGCGGCATAGAACGGGCTGGACACGTCGGGCACGACGAACCCGACGGTGAGGGTCTGCTGTGTTCGGAGGGACCGGGCGAGCGCGGACGGTTGGAAATTGAGCTTGGCGGCCGCGTCCTGCACGGCGGCACGCGTAGCCGGTGCGAGACCGCCGTGGCCGTTCAGGGCCCGAGAGGCGGTCGAGGTCGAGACGCCGGCCTGCTCGGCGACATCGGCGAGCGTCGTCTTGCGCCGGGTGACGACGCCAGGCGCAGAGCTCTCCTGCGGCTCGCTGACCGCCAGGCTGGAAAATCGATTGCGCAAGCGATTGCGACGCTGCCATACTCGCTCTCGCAGTGTCAAGGGCGACGCGTCCTCTTCGGCTCGGCGTCGCCGGTCTCGGCGGAATGGGCACCGTCCATGCCGAGAACGCCCAGCGGCTCTCCGGAGCCGAGCTCGTGGCGGTCGCCGCGGCCCGCGAGGGGCGCGCCGAGGAGGTGGGGAGGCGGCTCGGGGTCGCTCATGGCACTTACGCGGAGTTGTTCGCCCGGGACGATGTCGACGCGGTCGTACTGGCCGCCCGCTCGCTGGACCACGGCCGCCTCGCCGTGGATGTCCTGAGGTCGGGTAAGCACCTGTTTCTCGAGAAGCCGGGCGCAACGTCGCTGGCGGAGCACGACAGTCTTCGTCTCGAGAGCGCGGCTCGTCCCGGACAGGTGGTTCAGGTCGGCTACATGCGGCGCTACGACGCCGGCTTCGTGGAGGCACACCGCCTGGTTCGGGCGGGCGAAGGCGGGACGCCGCTCGTCATCCTGCTCACGAGCCGCGACACCGAGTGGCCCGCCGGCGAGGATCCACAGGACACGGGCGGGTTTCTGTTGGACATGGCTGCGCACGACTACGACTCGGCGTGCTGGCTCTTCGACGACGAGCCCGTCGCGGTGTCGGTTGCACGCCAGGCACTCGTCTACCCGGAGCTCTCGGACCTCGGCGACCTCGATAACGGCGTCGTGACGATTCGCTTCGCGGGCGGCGGCATCGCCGTCACGCACGTGTCCCGGACGTCGTCGTTCGGACATGACATCCGTTGTGAAGTCGTTGGGAGCGAGGGCTCTGTCTTCGTGCGGGGACCGGGCGACGGGGCGGCGAACCTGATCGACCGCTCCGACGCTGTGCGCTTCCCGCTTGACTATCGCGCACGCTTCGCGGACGCCTACGTCGCCGAGCTCACGGGATTCGTCGCGGCTTGCACCGGCGCAGGTCCGGCCGGGCCGACGCTCGACGACGACCGGCGGGCGGTCACAACCGGTATCGCTGCGCGCGCCAGCGCCGTGGGCGGTCAGCCTCTCGCGGTCGGGACGGACTGGCCTTGGCTGTGAGACGGCGACCGCGTTTTGGGACGATTGCGCTCGCGTTACTCGCGCTCGGTGTCGTCGGCGCTGCCGTTGTCGATACGGTCGGCAAGTCGGTCTCCAAACAGCACTCGCGTGCGAAGCCACACGTGCTGCCGGTGAGCGAGGCGCTCCGGAGCGATCGCGATGCGATCGCCGGACGGTTGCGGACCGACAAAGCAAGCGGTGTGCTGTATTACGTCGATTCGGCTTGCGGGTTGCACGCACTACGGCTGCCATCGCTGGCGGCCACGCCGGCGCCGCGTGGCGGAGGCTGCCGCGCCCTCGTTTCGCCTGCGTCCGCGCCGCCGGGTTGGTCGCTCTGGCCTCGCAACACACCGCTCGCGGCCCGTTGTGACGAGCATCGGCGCGTCATCGTGAGCGCAGCCGCGGGGCCGTCATTGCCGATGATCGGCGGCTGCGCACCGGCGTGGAGACCGGACGGCTCGATGACGTACATTCGCCGCGGGGCAATCGTCCAGTTCCCGCGGACGGGCCGGGCGCAGGTGCTGCGGAGCCGGAGCCAGCTCGCCGGCGCGCTCGAGGCTCAGCCGACGCTACGGGGGGTGGGCGGCTGGCACGCGATCCGAGTCGCCTGGCTCAGTCCCGCCCGTTTTGCGGTGCTCGCCTCAAATGGGTCGCGGGCCGTGCTAGCCGTGTTCTCCGGACGGCGCATCGTCGCGCTCAGGACGCGTGTGCCGTCGCGGGTGACCGAATTGCGAGGGAGCCCACGAGGAAGCTACGTCGTGCTGGGAACGGCCGGCGGCGTGCGCGTGTACGACGCCCGCCGACGAGACCTCTCGCGTGTTCGGCGCTTCGGGATACTCGTTTCGGTCGCGTGGTCCAGCGACGAAAGCTGGCGGGCGGTCGCGCAGGAGCAAAAGGTCTTGCTCGTCGGGCCGCACGTCAGCGTGATTCTCCCGCTGCACGCGCTCGATCTGGCGTGGACGCGGAACCTTTCTTAGATAGACGCGTGCTCTTTGAGCCAGGCGCGGTTACGGATCTGAGCAGCCTCTGCGTCGGCGGCGTCCTGCGGCGACTGCGGGACCATGTCCTGCTCCACCACCAGCCAGCCCGCGTACCGCGAACGTGCCAGCTCGGCAAAGAAGCCGTCGAGGTCGACGTCGCCCGTCCCCAGCTCGCAGAACACACCGCGTCGCCACGCCTCTGGCATGTCGGCACCGTCGGCGATCACGCCTGCGAGGACGTCGTTGCGTACGTCCTTCACATGCAGGTGGTTGATCCGGTCGCTCCAGTCGCGGAGGGCCTGGGTGGGGTCGCCGCCACCGATGGCAAGATGGCCCGTGTCGAGCAACAAGCCGACGTCGGTCAGTTCGAGCACACGCTCGATCTCCCAGGGTGCCTCGACGAAGGTCGCGGTGTGATGGTGGAACGCCGGCTCAAACCCGCGATTGCGGGCAAGATCGGCCGCACGGGCAACGCCCTCGGAGAGCCGCCGCCAACCGGCGGCGTCGAGCCCGATCGACTGATCCGAAGCGGCTCGGCCGGGGAACTGCGCGCGCTCCGGCGACCCGCCGTCCGCCAACACCGCCTTCGTCTCGGTGCCGCCGCCGGCTTCGAACAGGTCCAGGGTTTCGCCCATGCCCGCCAGGTCCTCGCGCCAGTGCTCGGGCTCGCTGAAGCGGATCGGGATGTACCCGCCGACGAGCTCGAGGCCATGGTCCTCGAGCCGGTCGCGCAGGTTGTCGCGCTGGCCGAGATAGCCGGGCGGGCCGAGCTCGGTTCCCTCGTAGCCTGCATCCGATATCGCATCGAGCACGCGTTCCGGCCCGGGAACGTCGGGCAGGATGCCGACCGTGATCTCGAAGGCCCCGTAGCTGCAGGGCGCGTTCGCGACGCGAATGCTGCTCAGCTCCGTCGTCCTTCCAGCGTCACCATCGGCACACGCGGGTCGAGCTCGAGCTTCGCCCAGGCAGGACGGATCCAGGCGAGCGATGGATCGTCTGCGGAGGCCATCGACCGGCGATCCCCGGCGAGACCGTTGAGGTAATAGAGGTCGTAGCCGTGTGCTGCCGCGGTCGTGTGGTAGCCGTGCGGTACGAGCATGATGTCGCCGTCGCGCACGGTCTCCGTGATGTCCGTTCCATGCTGCGGGCTGTAGAGACGCTGCACCGCGAACGCACCCGGCGGCTCGCTCTGCGTGCGGTAGTAGTAGACCTCCTCGAGCACGACCTCTCCGGGCGGGTGATCCTCGTCGTGCTTGTGCGGCGGATAGCTCGACCAGTTCCCTGCCGGCGTGAACACCTCCACGACGAGCAGACGTTGCGCGGGAAACTCGGGCTTGATGATGTGGTTGATCTGCCTCGTCGCGTTGCCGGAGCCGCGCACCTCGATCTCGACCTCGTCCGGCGTGACCAGTCGTGGCTCGAGCCGTTCGTCGGCGAGCGCTCCGGACACCGCCACCTGGACGTCGCCCAAGGCGGACAGCGTGTACTCCGTATCGCGCGGGAGGTACAGGGCCCAGGGCATGCCGTCGAAGACGCTCGCGCGCTCGCCGAGCTCCCATCGCTCGCCACCGCTCTCGATCGCGCACCTGCCGCCGAGCGGCACGAGTGCGACCTCGTCGCCTCCTGTCTGCCGCGAGACCTGCTCGCCGTCCCGCAGCCGCTCGACACGGAAGGACAGGTACCGCCACGACGCCGAGGCGGGGTCGACCACGTCCCACTCGCCGTCGCGGAGCAGGAGCTCCGTCACGTGAGCTCCGTCTCGAGCTCTTGCAGTGTCGGCATCGCTTCCGAGCATGCCAGCTGGGATGCAACGATCGCGCCCGCTACCGAACCGCGGCGCACCGCCTCTTCGACCGGAAGGTCGGCGTGCAAGCTCTGCACGAAAGTAGCGACGAACGCGTCACCCGCGCCAAGCCCGTTGACAACCTCGACCGGATGGCCCGGCACATCGACTTCGTGACCTTCGTGAAAGAGGAGTGCGCCGCGTTCGCCGCGCTTGAGCACGAGCGTGCGCACTCCGACCTCGAGCAACGCGCTCGGAACTCCCGCGGCCGCTGCGACCTCCTCCTCGTTGCCAATCACTATGTCTGCGTGTGTCGCTGCAGTTCGAGCGAGCTCGCCGTATTCGTCGGCTCGCTCCCAAAGCGTGGGGCGCCAGTCGAGATCGAAGATCGTCGTACCTTCGTGCGCTTCGAGTGCGGCGAGCGTCGTCTCACGACTCGGTGACTGCGCGAGGCCGGTCCCGGTTGCGAGCAGGAACGGCGCGGTTGCAACCTCCGCGCCGTCGAAGTCCTCGGGGGCAAGCTGCCAATCCGGCGCGGTCGGATAGCGGTAGAAAGTGATCGGAAAGTTATCGGGCGGCCAGACCTCGCAAAAAGTCGGCGGCGTCATCAGGCGTTCGTCGACTGCAAGGAAACGGACGTCGACTCCCTCCGCCGAGAGAAAGTCTCGTACGAACTCACCGTGCGGATCGGGCCCGACGCGCGAGACGATCGCCGGTCTCAGCCCGAGCCGCGCGAGCCCTGTCGCGACGTTGCCC